>CATPCK010000908.1 GCA_955652655.1 uncultured Ktedonobacteraceae bacterium
AGGCCAGACAATGACCTTCCTGGTAAATTCGGTTGCAGTGGGTCAAGCAACTCTTTCAACATTTGCCACTGGAACAGTCGGACTACGAGGTATCAGTGATGGGGAGGTAGTTTTTCAACAGCTTTCAATCTCCTCAGTGTAAGCAGGCTCAGATCCGCTTTCAAGCGCTCCATTCTTTCGCCAGCAATGAATTGTTCCACTCAGCCTTTTCCAGCGTCCTGGAAAAAACAATTTTGCGCATAGCATTCAATTTGCGAGCGTATTCCTTCTCGCCCTCTGAGACTGAGGGGTTCTCAGGCACCTTTGGCCAGGCACCTGCAAAACTTTGATACGTTAGCCGTCCTAATAAAAGAGTGTCTGCCGTACTTACCAGATCGTCCTCATATTTCCCCATTTCTTCATCGAAGAGATCCGTTACCCAATTCATATCTCCGTTTGGTCCTGCAATGAAGCCATCAAGGGTAACCCACATTGTTACAATGACTTTTCTCATAAATCCTCCGCGTAATTTGGTTAACATTAATCACTCTTGACCCGGGCCATGGTCGCCTCATATCCGCCGCCTGGCCACTCCCAGCGGCCGGTAACGGTGTTGCGCAGCGAGTGCAGAAAACATATCCATAGCTACATAATACAGCAATCACTTAATTAAGTCAATACTCAATTAGACCCTGGTGGTTCTAAGCTTGTTAGCGCCACCAGGGTCTCGCTTGAGCCGCCAGTTCTAGTTGCTAGAACGGTCGAAGACTATGGAACGCGTCTTTGTCCGCCGCCCCTATCCAACATACGGCAGCAATGGTGTATGTGTGCGTAGATGGTCGAAATCAAACAGGTTCATCAAGTTCCCAATGGCCGGGCCATTGGTCGGTACATAGGGATTGATCCTGCGCGCTACCGGGTTGGGTAAGTTATCCAGGCTGCGCTTCGACAAGGGAGACAGGTGCCAGTTATCCTCAATGAACTTCAGGATTGAGACGTGGTCGTAGTAGGTGTGGTCTACGTACCCACGCCTGGTATAAGGTGACACCACCATCAGGGGAACACGTGGGCCATCACCAAAGAAGGTGAGAGGCTGGATGTATCCAGAGTCGTAATAGCCGCCGCCCTCATCAAGCGTGATAAAGATCGCCGTACTCTTAAAAATGTCAGGCTTACTGATGACCTCGTTGACGATGTTCGAGGCGAAGGTCTCAAACAAGGACAGAGACGAGGAAGCCGGGTGGCCATCATTGATCTCATCGGGCTTAATGAAGGACACTGCTGGCAGGGTGTTATTCGCCAGGTCCTGCTTGAACCGCGAGAAGTCCTGGATGTTATTTTTGAGCGAGGTAGTCATGATCGAGGTAGCATACTGGAACGGGTCGCAAATCCCACAGAAGTAGGGAGTCACGTTGCCACCGTTGTAGCCCTGGCCGTAATACTTCCAGGAGATGTGGTGTGCCGATAGCTTGTCTGCAATAGTGGGGAACTGCTGGGGCGGTACAATATAGGGAGAGCCGGTCGTCAGCTGGCCCGAAGGTGTGTAGCCCGGCAGGTAGTTGTTGAGCAAGTAATATGCTCCGGGGGCACAGTCACCACCGCGGAACGGCTTATAAGGCAGGGAGTTCAAGTAGCTCAAGATCGGCCCCACACCCGGCTGACTGGGATCGGAACACTCGCTGTAGCTGCCACCCGCGTAGCCATCTTGCGTGTAGTTGTTGTTGGTGCCAGGCTTTGGATTGGGATTCTCGATCTGCTTCGCCGGCGGAGTTAAAGGGTTGCCTTGAGCACCCTGGTAGTATGCCATGTCACCGGTGCCCAGCATAATATGGTTTGCCCCGGTTCCACCCATGACAGACTGGTGATAGTTGTCGCTGATGGCATAGTTATCACCGATGAAGTTGAAATTAGGGGCATCGCCCTGGCACATGTTGTAGTATCCCATATCAAGGGCGCCCTGATAAATCGGCGCGGGCGGCTCAGCACCGTTGTCATCACCGGCGGTCTGATGGACCCAGGTATACAGATCGTGCTTGCCCCCATCCTGCTCCTGCCACATCTGGTAGAAGCGGTGGAGGGGATCACCTACGTAAGAATCAATGTAGGGGACGTACTTTGTTATCTGGTACGGCCCATTCGGCAAATTTGCCGGGAAGCGGGCATCGGGCACATCCGGGGGCTGGCCCTGCGCATACGTCGTGTTAGGCTGCGGAAGGGTGGCATACGGGCCAGTTTTCTGAGGAGTAAGACTATACGTGGTCGTGTCGGTTGCCTGCTGCTGGGCGGCAAGTTGGACGTTTGGTCCAAGCTTGCCCGAGCACCTTACGATGCCCTGGGACAACAAATTGAAAACTGTTTGGCCACTATCGGGTTGAAAGGTCCCAAAGACATTATCGAAGGTGTGGTTCTCGCCGATGATGACAATCACATGCTTGATCGGCGTAGAGGTGTGGGGGTCTGCCTGGTAGAGATCTTGGGAAATATTGAGCCCGGCTGCAGATGCCGGAGCTGCCTGAAACAGACCACTGGTGACCATTACAATTGATAGGAACGCCGCGGAGATCCATGCTTTGCGAAGAAGTTTCATCATGTAGCCTCCTGCTCTTTAGCGAGCTCGTTCAGGGGTATAAACAAACGGCTATGTGCTGGTATTACATGTACCACCTCTTAGTATAGCATTTATTGTTTAAGCCCACGCGCTCTTTTTTTAAGAGAATATTAGAAATAGGTGGTAGAACCCCAAAGATATTGTTGGCGAAGCTATCTGCTATACTATGTGCTATACAACAGAAGACGCTCCTATTGAAACCCCGCAATGGGCAATTGAAGAGATCTCATGGAGGGAAATAGAGTATAAATATGCACGAGGAAGAGGAAGAGTACGACGATCAACGCGAACCGGAACTGGATGAGCCTACCACAGATGCTCAAAGTAATCGCTCGCGGTACTTTTTCGCCATGATGAGTTTCCTGGTGGCACTCATCTTCCTCAGCGCTTATCTCAACAATTTTTATGACCTGCTTTCCGGTTGGCTTCTCCTGCTCGGCGCTTTGGCCTTTGGAGCTGTTGGAGCATTCTTCCTCTTGCCGAAGAGTGTCTTGAATCGCACAACGAGCACTGGGAAAGACTCCCTGAGCAGCAAAGGTGACAATAGCTTGCGAGAAGCTGATACAGACGACGGTTTTGGAGAAGGTGACGATGCGGACGAAGGTGAGTTAAGTTCGTTCGAACTCCTCGTGGAGGAGGCGCTCAGTTCTATTCCTGCCGAGTTTCAGGAGAAGATGGAAAACGTGCTGGTGCGGGTGCAGTACGAGCCAGGCGAAGAGGTGATGCAGCGAGTGGACATCAAAGCAGGTTATACGCTCCTGGGACTTTATGAAGGGGTGCCGTTGACCTCCTATGGTCAAGCGAGAGTTCCGCACCCGGAGATTATCACCATTTATCAGCACGCGATTGAAGCCTATTGTCATGGGGATCCCGACCGTATGCGCGAGCAGGTGCGGCACACTGTTCTGCACGAAGTTGCTCATCACTTTGGCATCGATCACGAGGAGATGCCTATCTGGGTCCGATGAAGTGTAGATTGAAGCCAAACTCGCGGCTTCAATCTAGAGGAAAGTGCGAAGCTGGTGAACTTGCCAGCAAAGATATTAGCGTTGTGACAGGTAAGTAAGGTAACTACCATCTTACGAAAGACAACTACCTCTCGGCACAATATCACCGCCTCGCACGCCGACAGGGCCGCGAAGAAAGCAGTCGTGGCTGTTTCCTACAGCGCCCTGGTCATCGTCTATCATATCTTACATACGAAGAAACCTTACTCAGATCTGGGAGCCGATTACTTCGACAAACTGGATGCGACGCGCATTGAACGACATCACGTTGCATCGTGTTCAGCCTCCTCAGCCTCCTCCCCATGTGCAACAATGTCGCCCTCTTTGAACAGGATATCCTGTAAGGCGACTCTCCACTTTGGCTTCTGGCGCAGTAAGAATTCGAGGTCCATGCCAAAGTGCTTGAATTCCTCCCCCTGGGCATTCGCCATGATGGCTCGCGCCTGGGAATTTGGCTCCACGGCTAAGCGCTGCTCATACCAACCGATGGCTTCGGCTTCTTCCGTGAGAGAAGCAATCATACGTGCAAAGGTGCGGATCTCTGGCGATAGTTCGTTCGCCGGTTCGTGGTACTGATCAAATCCCATGGGTACGTTCCTTTCTTCTCCTTGCTCGTCTCGCTGACACGCTCGTCAAAGACGATACGAACGCTGATGTATAGAGTATACACAAGAATGCTCGGTTCTGCCTGATCCAAAAAAGGAGGGGAAGCAAGTTTGGTAGAACGAGGCTCATTCCCTGTTCTCGGCTCCGATCAAGCGGTTCTGGATGCGTCAGCGGCGTCCAGGTCGCAATCCCGATGAAGTTCGAGGTCGTCTCATGCCCGGCCACGATGCAAGAGCGCGCTAAAGATAGCGGATCAAGGAGTATTGTATACTGTATTGCACAGAGGCGGATGAAACCTCTTGAACGCTACATCTCATGCTAGAGGAGGTAAGTATGACTATGCAGAACTCCACGGGAGACAAACCGACCAGCAGCGATGTTGCACGATACCGCGCGAACTATCTTTCTGAGCAAGAAGGAGTGTATCTATATAGCAAGCTTGCCGAAGCCGACGAGAAAACGGCCAAAGAACTGGCTGCCAATCTGATGCAGCAGAGCAATACTGCCCTGGATACGCTGGCACGAGAAGAGCTAGGCATTGATCCAAAGGACCTTGGCGGTTCCGCCTGGAGCGCTGCGATCACCTCGTTTTTTCTGTTCGCCCTTGGAGCCATTATTCCGGTGTTCCCGTTCATCTTTACCAATGGGTTCACCGCGGTCGTCATCAGCCTCATTCTCAGCGTGTTTGGTTTGTTCGGCATAGGTGCCGGCGTGAGCCTGACCGCCAGCTCCCCACTCTGGAAATCTGGCGGACGGCAGGTGCTCCTCGGCCTCCTGGCAGCAGGTATTACTTTTAGCCTGGGAAAGCTTATTGGTTCGGCAGTGGGTTAGGCACTGATTCCTCTGGAAGGGCGGACAAAGCGGCCAATTCCTCCATGAACTTGATCATGATGGAAAAATCCGCATCCATCCCTTTTGCCATGGCAGCGGTATACATCTGCTGGGCAGCTGCCGTGGCGGGCATGGACACGGAGAGATCGTAGGCCTGGCTCAACACCAGGCTAAAATCTTTGTGCATGAGCGAGAGGGCAAAGTTCGTGGGATACTGCTCTCGCCTGACATTATCCAGCTTGGACTTCTGACCGGGGGTGAGCACGGCCGTCTGCCCAAGTACGTCGAGCAGTAATCCCTTCTCTACACCCGCCTTTTCACCCAGCGCAATAGCTTCGGCCAGAGCCTGCATGCCCAGGCCAAGCAGGGTATTGACCACCAGCTTCATCGTGGTCCCCATGCCGCTTGCGCCCATATAGAAGCTGTTTGCTCCTAAAACGTCCAGGATGGGCTTGCACTGCTGATAGGTCTCTTGCTCTCCGCCGGCGAAGATCACCAGGCTGCCCTGTTCTACCTGTGGCACACTCCCCGAGACGGCAGCATCGATCATCGGGACGCCTTGCTCCTTCGCCGCCTGGTAGAGACGACGTGAGGCGTCTGGAGAAACTGTACTCAGATCGATGATCATCGAGCCAGCATGCACTCCGGCAAGTGCACCGTCGGGACCGAACATCACATTGTGCTGGGCCTCGTCATTCGTCACGCAGGCCATCACGACCTGGCAGCCTGCAGCCAGGTCTTTGGGCGTCTGAGCGACCAATGCTCCCCGTTGTCCTACCTCCTGGGCCTTTTCTTCTGTACGATCATACACCGTCAACTGGTAACCCGCATCCAGCAGCCTCTGGGCCATATGACTGCCCATGTGCCCCATACCGATGAAGCCAATGCTCGGTTTCAACTTGTTGCTTTCTGTATTCATTACAATACCTCTTTGAAGGAAAGAAAGATCCCTGCTGAAGCCTCAAACAGGGATCTTTGTAGGGTGAATGCATCACGCAAGGTTGGCTCGCATTGCAGCTCGCTCGGCTTCTCTTTTTCACCGTCTGATCGTTGATGCACGCCTGGATGAGAGAGTCAACTACTGGTTACCTGACCATCATAGCATACTGACAAGCAAAAAACTTCTCTGATCTTAGCATCAAGTAGAAACGGTGGTTGGAGATAGCGCAACGTGGGCGATCCAGATGATGGGCACAGGAAGGATTTCCCAGATAGATAGTACAGGCAGTTGGGGAAACTCTTTCTCTATGTGCTTTCTGAAGCGCTTTCTGATAGAACTATCGGTGAGGATAATCGGGTTTTCAATCTCAGGTGGCAAAGACTCAAGCGCATCATGAATAGCCCACATCAACTGGTCATATTCTTCGTCACTCAATGGCTGCGTATCGACGCTTCTCATCCGTTCTATAAGAGCGGGATCGAGCCTGAATGCGGGGAGAGCATACCCTCCCTGTGGCATAGGCTGTAAATATATATTCGTGATAGGCAATCTGAAAACGATGCGGGCGCAATCCGCGTAATCGTCGATGCCTAATTCTTCTATTGACCTGATAGCGTTGCCCTCGGCCACAGGGTAGAAAATGGCGGTCGAAGGCAAGAAAGAGAGGCGTTTCATGGTATCAATATGCACGATACCGTTGAATCCAGCCAAACCTTCCAGGATGGTGCGTACATCTTTGATAGAAATACCCTCGTCTACAACGCTTCTGAGGATACTCGTCAACTGTTGTTCATCAAACAGCGCCAGCGTCGTCTGCACCAGCAGAGCAAAGGTTTTGCGTAATACGTTGAGATAGTACTTGACTGTGTCTGTTACTAAAAATGCTCCCACGTTGCGGCTGGCGAAAGCTTGCAGTGTTTCCTCAAACGCGCTGTCTACAGTATCCAGCCCGTCGAAAACGCGCAGGGGTGGGAGACGCACATCGTTCAGGCGTAGTCGTAGTTCTTGATTTTCCAATGACGTGTCTTCGCCAATAGTGACCTGCGGTAAGATTACTCCCAGATCGCGAAAAATGTTGTCGCGCACGCGATCACACAGCGGTTGTAGTGTCCCGGACGCCAGGGACTCCAGCCGCTGTGTCTCCTGCGCTCCGGCCAGCGTGTTGAAGCGGTCTTTGCTAAAGTACGCTGCCAGCGCGATAGTCTCCCAAACGGCGACGATCTCTTCAAACAGAGACTCAATGCTGCCGTGAACGTATAATTTTTTCGCGGCGGTCATAAAATTTTCTCTGACGTGCTGCATCCCGAAGCCGCGTTGGACGAGCAGTGTGCAAAGGCGCTGTAATTCTGGCGCGGAAAGGACGGTTTGCCGTTCTTCGCCCTGGTCAGCTAGCCATTGCTGGCAAAGCTTTTCGCAGAGCGGAAGCGTAATGAAGAGTTCGCGATTCTCATATATTACGTGTGCCAGCAGCAGTGCAAAATCGCCGGCGCTTACCGCCTGCGGCACGGTCGCGGGCAGTTGTGTTCTGCACTGCTCACCCTGTATGCGTACCCGGTACGAATACAAACTGGATAGCTCCATATCTCCAGCGAGCCGTACCTCGAATGACAGACTCACCGGCAGTGATAGATCTGTCATCAGGTCTTGCATGTATCTCGACAGGCGATCTTTTAAGCTCGTCGCTTCGTCGCCTGTGGTGAAACGTTCCAGAGAAGCATTGACTGCGATAAGAACACCGGCCTGTTCCAGGTGTTTAACGACCTCACTCATGGCTTGCAGATTCCTTCTGGCTGCTATTTTCGATATTCACGGCTACTATTTCTGACTCAGCGTCGCTCGAGGCCCCGGCACCATCGACAACTACAGGCTGAGCTTCTTTTGTGTTGGCGATGTTTCGCTCAAGCCCAGGGAAGAGTTCCTGAACAGAAAGCACGGGAATCTTTGGGAACGAGGTCTCGATGATTTTCCGCACGAAGGGGCGCAATTCAGCCGTTTCGACGAGCAAAGCTGAATGCGCCGGTACATCTCTTCCGCTCGATCATAGTTTCCCTGTTCCTGTGCCGAGCTCCCTATAAAGAGATACGCGCTGTTGCATATATCGTCCAGATCAACCGCCTTGAGGTACCAGGTATCAGCCTGTGGGTAGTTCTTATTTTGCTGGTATGTGTATCCCATTTCAATATAGTTGCTATACGTACTCAGCGGGTCTACGCGATTGGCTTTTTCAAGGAGCTCCTGCAAGGCATCCTTGTGCGTCTCAAACCATTCGGTCCGGCTATACAGGCGTAGAAGGCGGATATATGCTCCTGATTCGCCCTCATTCGTCTCGATGCCCTTGCGATACCAGGTTTCAGCCTCTTCGAGCTTATTTTGCCGTTCGTAACAATCACCCATCAGCAAGTAGTTTCCTACCAGCGACGGGTCGAGTTCGATAGCCCCGGTGAGCGCGGTCTGCGCTTTATCAAAGCGTGCCTGTAGCAGCCAGTACAGGCCCCAGCCGCCCTTGACAACGCTCTCGCGGGCGGCGAGCGTAGCGGCGCGTTCCAGCAGTCCCTTTGCCTTGTCATATCTGTATAAGAAATAGAGCTGAATTTTAGCGGCGTCAACCAGGATATCTGTGCGGTCGTCTGGCAAGAGGATGTCCTGGCCGCCGAGGTACAGGTACGTGTCATACGCTTCCCCATAGTAGTCACGCAGGATATAGCGGATAGCCTGTTCCAGCTTGGCAGCCTGGGGACGATACTGCTCAGGAAATGGGAGGTCCGCGTCGCACAGCGATTTGCACAGCAACAGGCGCGATCTGGTAAAGGCCATCCCAAAAGTGGAAAGCCAGTCGCGCCATCCCTGCTCCGGCGAGCGTTGTAGAGAAGCGCGGAGGTGCTGCACCTCTTGTTCAGAAACATACTGCTCAAATTGCGCGCGCAAGTTTACCAATGCCTGTTGGAGGGGTGTACCTTTAGCCTTCCCGATCTGGCGGTCAATGACGAGCCAGAGCGGAAAATACCCTTGTTCCGCCGTCATTGCGGTATGAATTGACTCAAGCCTCCTGGCCGCCTCGCGCATATCGGCATCCGCCAGAGCGGCGGCGTAGTAGGCATCAGCCAGGAAGTGCGTGTATTCAGCGATCATCGCCATACCTGTCTGCCTTCTATGGTCCGAGGTTTCCGGAGAGCGAACTCCGGCCATTGCTCTCGGACCCGACTTTTAATGTATCTCCTGTGGGAGGCTCTGGTGCTGCGCCCATATTGCTGCCTGCAAGACTGACTGCCGCATTGGCGAATGGCGATGGTGGCGCCGGTAATTGGACGCCTGGCACATCCGCCGTCCCTTTGCCAGCATCCGGGTCACGCTTCTCACAGCCGTCACAGAACCCTCCCCGAGGCATAAGGTTTTTGAGACCACGTCCAGGCAAAATGGACAAAATTTTATTTTCCCTCCACACTTGACGCATATAGTTTTAGGATTAAAGATTGGTTTTCCGCAACACGGACATTGATACTGACTGCCTCTTTCAGTGTCGTCCTGTCTTTTCGCGATGATGATACCGTTGGCGGTTTGCAAAAAGACGACCGGGCTGCCGAACGCGCGGCTGCTGAAGAATTTTTTTCACTCAGGAACTTCTTCAGCTTGAGGCGGCCCGCCTGCACCGCCTCGTCGACCGGGTTTCCCTGGCTGAGAGAACGATAGAACGCATCGGCGAAGAGATTAGCCACCTCGTTCTCCACTTTATATTGCATCGCCACCACTGCCGGGATGTACGAACGTACTAGCTTCAATGCTGTGCCTCTGAAGGCCTCATACGACGAGCTATAGGCTCCCTCGCAGGCATCCAGGAATACGAGGCGAGGACGGGGAAATTCCCCTTGTGTAAGATTGGATGCGAAGGTATCATCAGTAATCCAGTCCGCTACTTCGTGATCTTTCTCATCTTCTAGCGCCAACCAACCTTGTTCATCCTCGAATTTTCCATGTCCGATAAAATGAATGACGTGTGGCCTAAATTCTCGCAACTTGCTCTCTAATTCACCCCTTGTTGGGTCATACAATGAGCCAACGTTAACTGCCTGCGACTCGAGCTGCCCGATAGTACTCAAGGTTTTCGTCTCGTCAATGGTTCCCAGTTCCAGCCCATCCTCTTTCTCGCTTGAGTCGTATACTGGCTTTGACACAACAACCAGAATATTGAGAGATTCCTGATCAGCCGTGAGCTTGCTGAAGAGATCGCTGCACGGCACATGACGGGTGAGGATAGCCGGTTGTTGTCGGCCAGAAAACTTTGTCCTTCCGGGTAGTAGATGTATTCCCAGGGAAGAATTGCTAGGTCTGACGCAGCTTCCTTGAACTCAAGGATGATACGCAAACGTGTCGTACTGCTGTCTTCTCTCTTCTCATTCTTGTCAAAATCATCTTTGAAGACGCTGCTGATGTTCGCGTCGAACAGCAGTTTGTACAGGTAAGATCCCAGCACCTTGAGTTCATCCAGGCCCTTAATGTGTCCTTCGGCCAGGCAGCGATGAAAAAACTTGATAGTATCGACTATCAACGTATCCTGCGCTATCGTGCCTTGATACGTCTTTGGCAATTTTCCTGGCGCTATTCGAGCAACGATGACAGTGTTCTTATTTTCGATGTTCATGTAGAACTCTTCGTAGTCCATGTATGCCCACTCCCGCTTGCAACTGCTATTACCGTCAAGCTCTCACACTACAAATCGAGGATTTTGATTGTTTCTCGCAGCTTGCGATGCAACTCGTCGGGCGCCTGCTCAGACTCCGCGCCCCGTTGGGTCGTCGCAATCGCCTCTTCGTGTTTCCTTACCATTTCGTCGGTGTACTTTTTCTGCAATTTTTCCGACTGAGGTTCTGTTAAGTCCGGGCTAAGGATCAACCGCTGCTTCAGCATCGACATCGTGATCTGCGCGAGTTTATAATCGCTCCGGTTGTTGCTACCAGCGTTGACTCTCATTTGTTGATAGAGGTCGTAGAACGGCATCTGAGCGATATCGTTGCGTTCCTTCGTCTGTACCATACTATAGAGAATATAATCCGCCTCGCGGAATGGCTTTGCCCCCGCCCGGGTGGACCCTTTCAGCAGCCGCCGGTTACTGTCCACCCAGAACGCGTTCGGGTCAACGTCGGACTCAGGCTGGTTGATGAGCGCAAAATAGCGGGGTTCGAGGACATCATTGGCGTCTGGATCCATTCCCTGGCTCCAGCCGGCAACAGGAATCGTGCCGGTCAAACCGAGCAGCGACTCGACACCATCCAGCACGACGCCCGCGACTTTGAGGTAGATAGAGAGGCTGGTAGAGAAATCCAGGACACTCGCGACGTTTTCGGTAAACTGCAACAATTGCCGGGCGTAATCCTTCTCGCTGACTTTATACAGAAAGACGGAGAGGTTGATAGAGCCGCCCCGGTATGGGTGCAGCCCTGCTACTTTCGTATTAGAGAAGACGGTGCCTCCTGGTATCGGCATTTTGTATTTTTCCAGCATCGATGGGCCGACAACGAACGGAACCTCTGTCTTGCTATTAGCGCCGAATCCATAATTGAACTGTGAAACAACGAAGACCATCGGGTGATAGTCAACGAACCATTTCCGGCCGGCTGCCAGGAACATTTCATTGATACGTACCTGGAAATAATGCTCATTGGACACAAATGCTTCTACCTGAGTGCCATCATCGACATGGCTGTGAGAGATGATGAGCCTGCCGGGTAAATTCGTCTGACCCACAGCAATGCCTTGCAAAATAGCCTGCACACGTTCAGAAAACGATGCCATAATGTTCTCCTCTTCACAATATGTAGAGCGAATTGTGTAAGCTAGACACGTGGAAATATTGTGTACAAATGAGTATAGCCATTGTACTTTCAATCAAGTCAAGTCGAACCCTCTATGTCTGCACATTTGGAGATCATGCCTGTCACCCTGAGCGCAGCGAAGGGTCTGGCTCGACGAACGGAGAGATCCTGAGCGCAGCGAAGGATGACAGCCAGGACACCGCTCACGTCCTCTCACGGGAAGTCTTCTCTCCAAACGTCTGCTCTATGTAAGTTTGGACCTGACAGAAACCGGTACCCGGGTTACTCTCTCAATGAGAAACCGATACCCCGACCTGGCGATGGGCGGTGGCTTCCCGGTAGCCTTCTGCGGCGGCCCGAAAGCCTCTACTGCTTTCAGGTTCAGCCAGAGGGAAGCCGCTCCAATATACCAGTAGATTGGCAGCAATGAAGCTGATCGGCGCGAGCACGCGACCGCCTTTGAGCACAGGCAGAGCACCGATCAATTCCTTCTCACGACAAAACTATCTGTTCCAGATAGCCGTTCTGATCTCGTTACCCTATCTTTAAGGGGTTGAGAGATACTCTCATGTATTTGTATAACTACTCGCGTGACTCTAGAAGGATTGACGCTCACACTTTTCTCTGGTACTATACCCCTGTGAAACCTCTTAAGTACGTTTCTGTAGCAGCAGAGGTGTAAAGATGCCAGAATCATCCTCTTGGCGCGGCTTGTTGAGGGACATCGTCAGTAATCACGTCGAGCGAGAGCGTATCGCCAATGAGATAGGCATTCGATCTATCACGCTGACTCGTTGGGCCAACGGTGAGTCGAATCCGCGTCCAAACAACGTACGTCAATTGCTGCATGCACTGCCTAAACAGCAGCGAGACCTGCTCACCGAATTGCTGGAGGAAGAGCATGTTGATCTCACCGATCCATCAATCAGTGATCAACCCGATGAGGTCGAGTATGCATTCATCAGGCAGGTTTTCGAGACACGGGCTACAACCCCCGCTAACCTGCTCTTCTGGTCACTTTCCCGCAGGGTAATGCAACAGGCACTGCGGCGGCTCGATCCCGAACGGGTAGGTATGTCGATCACGCTGGTGCAATGCATGCCTCCATCCAGCGATGGCAAGATTCATAGCTTGCGTGAGAGCATGGGCCTGGGCACTCCACCCTGGCCAGGCGACCTGGAGCAACAGGCCATGTTCCTGGGAGCCGAGTCCCTGGCTGGACATGTAGTTACGAACAGTCGCCCTGAGACAATAAATGATCTCAGGGTCGATAATAGTCTTCTCCCTGCTTATCAAACAGAGTATGAAGTGAGTGCGACGGCACATCCTATCCTGTATACCAATCATGTTGCAGGATGCCTGCTGGTCTCCAGCACACAGCCCAACTATTTTCTCTCGCAGGCCCGTCTTTCGCTTATCCTCGACTTCACGCAGTTGATTGGCCTGGCATTTACGCCAGAGCAGTTTTATCCATCGGACAGCATTGAGCTGCGGTTAATGTCTTCACTTAAGGTGCAGCGAGATCTTTTCACTACATTTCAGCAGCGCATCATCACGCTGATGAAAGAGTCGTTCAACGCATCACGTACACTCACGCGTTTTGAGGCAGAACAGGCTGTTTGGAAGCAGTTCGAGGAGGAACTTATTCACACACAGCACTCTAGCCAGGCTTAAGCAGGCTAGATAGAACATAAGAGGAGACCCGGTATGGAAACATACGATCCATCTCAGAGCGGAAATTACTATATTCTTGGCGACAGTAACACAGAAATGGTGCACCTGATCGAACAAGATCGGAATTTTAACACGTCCATGGGAGGGCTGTTTTCCGAGCAATCCAAAGAGTATCTCTCCAGCATTCACCATGTCCTTGATATTGCGTGCGGTCCAGGTGGCTGGGCGCTTGAAGTAGCTCAGGCCTATCCTCACATGCAGGTGACTGGCGTTGACATTAGCGCCGGAATGGTTGATTATGCCAACGTCCAGGCGCATGCCAGTGGATTAGACAACGTAAGTTTCAAGGTGGGGAACATGGCGGAACCGCTTGACTTTCCCGATGAATCCTTCGACCTGGTCAATGCTCGCCACATCGAGGAGGTCATTCCCGTAACAGCATTCCCACCGCTTTTCAAGGAAATGTTCCGCATCACGCGGCGTGATGGCACCATACGTATTACTGGCAGCGAATGGGGTGTGACCAACAGTCCTGCCTATGAGACACTTATGGAACGGCTTCTACGTGCATCGCGGATAGCCGGACTCGATTTTTCTGCCGATGGTCGCAATATCGGCATCAGCCCCTGGCTTCACCGTTTCCTGCGTGATGCAGGCTGCGTGAACCTCCAGGAAAGACCCAGTTTCCTGGATTGCTCTGCCGGGGCGAAATTGCACCAAAGTGGCTATCGGGATTTGACACTTGCATTCGAGCTGATGCGGCCCTTCCTGACCGGCGTAGGGGTAGCGGCTCCAGATGAGTTTGAGCAACTGCTGCGACGGCTCTCGCTGGAGATGCTCGAAGATAGTTTCCGTGGCATCGTCTATACACTGACCGCGTGGGGGCAGAAGCCGTAAGCGCTATAAGTGAGATACAAGAAGGGATTTTCTATCTATGGCAACATCACCTGACGCTCAGCAGGGCGGAAACACCTCTATGTTTGGTGAATATGACGTAGAGATGCCGCGCCTGTTCAACCTTGACCTCCCTCAAATAAAGAAAACGGGCCAGGCGCTGCCGGAACAGGGCGATGTCTCCGCTATCCACAGTGTCCTGGATATCGCTTGTAGAAATGGAGAATGGGCCATCGCAGCCGCACAGGCCTATCCACATATGCAGATAGTAGGCATTGATCGTGATGCCCAGGCGATCGGTAGTGCACGCGCTCAAGCGGAAGCACTCGGAGTAAAAAATGTCAATTTCACCGCCATAGATCCATTCCAGCGGCTGGATATATCCGATGATTCCTTTGACCTGGTCAACGCTCGCTTCATAGTGGGCCTTATCCCCGCGGAGGCATGGCCCAGGGTCCTCCGGGAGTTCTTGCGCGTTACACGTCCGGGGGGATATGTGCGGCTCACTGAGAACGATCTGCCAATCAGCAGCAACCCGGCATTTGCAAAGTTCGGCGGGATGATCTCGCAGGCACTCTACATGACGAAACGCAGCTTCTCCCCGAATGGTAGACTCCTGAGCGTCACACCAGCCCTGAAGCGCCTGCTGGAGGATGCGGGCTGCGAGAATACGCGGCAAGCGGTGTATCTGACCAATTTCTCCGCCGGCATGGAGGCGCATGCAGAGATTTCCCAGGATTTTTCAAAGACTTACCGGCTTGTACAGCCCTTTCTGGTCACAAGTGGGGTGACTACGCAGGAGAAAGTCGAGCAAGCATACCAGGAGATGCAGGCAGGCTTGCAGTTGGATGATTTCAATGCTGTGGGTTACTACCTCACGGCTTGGGGCAGAAAGCCGTAACGAGGGTGTCATGATCCTCACATGAAAGATCATCACACAGAAAGAGGGTCGAGGGGTCGTTTTTGTGACAGATATGCATTTGTCACAAAAGTAACCTCTCGACCCTCTTTCTGTGTACAGGCC
>CATPCK010000909.1 GCA_955652655.1 uncultured Ktedonobacteraceae bacterium
ATGACAAACCCCATAGTCATCATACCAATTGGGCACTCTTTGTGATCTTCAGGGGTCGCGTAGAAAACACCCTCTTCAGCTAAACGCCAGAATGTACAGGCTGAAGGCACTCCTTTTGTCGTATGTTGAATGTTTTCAGGGGTATACTCGATAAAAGCTAGCCCTATAGGTGGCTGCTTCAGTTGCAACTGTTCGGTCAAACGTTGCACCAGATCTTGATACAAAATCTTGCTTCCTTCTTGCTAGTAACTCAACCATTGAGGTGGGTGGTATCTCCACTCCGGTTTATTCTATCATATGGATTCTGTGAGGCATCACACTTTATATTTTGCCACCAATCCTTTGACCCAGTTACTTTGTTTTGGTGTGGGGCTAAAATTGTTTTTCTGCAAACGTTTAGCCATATCTTCGATGAATTGGCGCTCCTGCGCACTGACGCGGGAGTTGCCGGGATCAAGGCTATCAAAAAGTGCTTTGAGTTTCTGTACCTGCTGGCGGAGCGCATAAAGATCTGCAGCTGGCACCACATTGTGCGCTTCGGGTGTACTGGATGCCTGCCACTTGCGGTAGGCATTCATATCGCCGTTCCAGGCACCTAGTCCAGCCAGTTCATCGGCTCGCTCATTCAAATCATGGCCGGCATGCCCACGCACCCATTCAAACATAGGGGGAACTTTGCGACGGTTGAGCAACATACGATACAGCGACCAGAGGTCAGCATTCGCCTTCATTTGATACGTACCCTGGGCTACTTTGATAGTATATTCGCTATCGCTATAGATTTTCAGAGGGAAGCCTGGGGGAGCAATACATAACACAGCAAGCACTGCTGCTATCTCGGCCCGGTTATTCGTGGTGGTCGCGGATTGGGGAATATAACCGTAACATTCAATGTGCGCTGCATTTTCGTGCGCAATGTAACCAATAACGTCATCTGCGGCCAGCAAGATAGCGCTCCATCCCGCTGGCCCTCCTGGATTTTTGATACAGGCGCCGTCGGTAAAGGCCACCACCCCTTTTGTGCCCAGTGACGCGCGTGCTTTATCAACGTACACATTCCGCAAAGCATCCAGGACCGAACGCCACTCTAACGACTCGTCTACCAGATTCACAATTCCTCACACTACGCACAGGACTAGAATACAACGCGCTTTGCCTGCATGACCCCACGCTTACTCAACTTGCCTTCAACGAGGACCTCTCCGCCTTCGGGCAATTTTTGCATCACTGCTGAAGGGGCAGATTCACCTGTACGCCTCACTATTGTAGTATTGTCGTCAATACGCAGCGCAACGGGCTTGGCGTCCCCTGTACTTCGCTTCGTCGTAATCCCTGCAACGATATATTTCAGTTTTTTATCTGGTACCCTGGCCACGCCGGCTACTATCACCTTGCGTCCATTTTGTGAGAGTGCCTCAAGGTGTTCGAGAGATTGCTGAGGTCCTTGCCGCTCTTCATCAGTATGCGGATCTAACTCGTCTCTGTCCTGAGAGGCGTCTTCTGCTGATTGCCGCTGCTCTTCCTGTGCTGAGTCATGCTGCTCCTGTTTTTTTCCAACCGAATCTTCAAACAGAGCATCATCATAGGTGCATGGAATTGCTACTCGTAATGCCGAGGGCAGAGCATCGAAGCGATAGTTGACCATCACCTGCTCCTTATGTTCAGCCTGTTCTAGCGCTTCACGATCTGGCTTGCTCAGGTAATCTTTGAGTTTCCCCACGCTACCATCTAATTGTAGATCAATTGTGGCTGGAACGCTGATGATGAGGTGAGCTCCATGAAAGTATTCGCTTGATAGATTATCTGGTTTACGCCGCAACAAAAGAGATGTAACCTGTTGCAAAGTTGTGAGCGGATCTCCAGCTGTAATAACGCAAACATCGAGAACTCCATCGTCGATATAAGCGTTAGGGGTCATTTCCACGATATCAGCATACCGCCGAGTATTGCCGATCACCACCTGTAAAGCTTCGCCTTTCCAGAGCACTTCACCTTTGCGGCTGCCATCGGCTACACGTATCTCAAGTGGGAATTGATGATGTGTAGGTACCTCTTTAGCAGCGGATAAACCAACTGCCAGCGGGCCAATGCGATATTTGAGCGGTTTAGAGACATGCCCCATAACGGCAGCATCAAGACCTAGACCTGCCATCAAAAGGAAGTGATGTTTCGCTTTAGGACTCGATTGCGCCTTTTTCTTCTGTGATTTTTTTCCTCCAGGGCGATTTTGCCCGCCCTGGTTCGCCTCAGGGAAGGTAAGCGATTCCACTTCGACATGCCCGATATCAACTTTGCGGGGCTCGCTATCGACGAGAGCCAGCACAGCCTTGATAGGATCTGTGGGTAGGCCGATTTCACTGGCCCATACATTGGCTGTTCCACCGGGAATCAGGCCCACAGTGCTGTGCTGCCCCCCGGCATTCATCACACCGTTGACGACCTGGCATAGTGTACCGTCTCCGCCATAGCCTATTACCAGATCGTAGTTTTTTTCGGCCGCCTCATTTGCCAGTTCCATGGTATGTCCGCCATACTCCTTAATGGCGATATCGGTATCCCATCCCGCGGCTGCTAATACAGTCATGATATCAGGAAGCTTCACAATATTCTGCCCGGCCCTTGGATTAATTACCAAACAGGCTTTCTTTTCTCGCATAAAAAACTCCAATTTCACATTATTTGATTTCAGGCTTGTATGTCACATATCACGAGAAAAGTAGCGGCAGAGTTTCAGGCGCTATCCCTTACCTGGTAACTGAAGTTAGAGCGGCAATGGCTTGCAACACACCGCCTGCAAGACTCCATAAAAGGATAAGCCAGGGCCATGCTCCACCATGCCGCTTTCGTGCCTCGGAACTCGACACGGTGGCAAACCATTTTTTCGTGGCAGGTTTGCTCAAACGCCAAGTGATAAGTGGAGAAAAAATAAGCAGGATGATCGATGTCACTACCGGCCAGTAGTTCCCTTGCTTGCTTCCCTGCCACACATTGTAGAGCGTAAAAAACCCAGCGAAGAAAGCGAGCGCGTTGAATACGACCTGAATCCGGCGTGTCCAGTTCCATCCTCTACGTACTCCTTCACCAAAAATCGCCACGAGGGTGGCAAACGGCAGCGAAATGAGGAATGATACAATAGTGGTCACGGCTGGACTGAGCTTGAATGATTTGAATAAATCCGCTTCACCCAGAAGTAGCGATAGGAAAGGGGTGGCCAAAATTTGAACGGCCAGCCCCCAGTCGAAAGCTACCGCCATACCTATACCTTGAGGTTGCACATCCTCCTTTTCGCTGGCACCCGATTCCTCCGTAGAAATGTTGACAGATTGTTGGGATTCTTTCAAATTGATTTTCTCCATCGTCGATCACTTTATACTGCATGAGACTATCAATATACAACAAACTACCGACGCTTATTGAGTATCAGTAAGATAAGAAAAAGAGCCTGGCGGGCGCACTTAAAAAGGTGGTCGTCAGGCTCTTTACTACAAGTCGCTTCCTACTTCCTATTTACGCTGTAAAAGCGCGTTGACAGCTTCAACGATATTGTGCGCGCTGATACCCGCTTCTTCCATGAGTTGGTCAGGAGTGCCAGAACCAGGCATTGATTGTACGGCCAGTTTGACGACCTGGGGCAACGGACCATCGCGCTGCGTGAAAACCTCTAGAACGGCATCGCCAAGTCCACCCTCTGGCCAGTGATCCTCAACGACGATAAATTTGTCGCCAGCTTCTGCTGCCGCCGCCAGTAACGTTTCTTCGTCCATCGGCTTCACTGAATAGGCATCGATCACGCGGATCGTGACCCTTTGACTCTTCAGTTGATCATAGGCCTTCAGTGCTTCGTGGAGCGTAATTCCGGCAGCAACCACCGTAAGACGATCATTTTCCGACTGGCGCACAACTCTGCTGCCGCCAATCCTGAACTCTTCATCAGGGCTATAGAGCACCGGCGTCTTTTCACGTGTGGTTCGCATGTAGATGATCCCGTCATGTTCTGCCATCTCTGCCACCAGTTGTGCCGTCTGATTGGGATCGCTTGGATAGAGCACGGTGCTGCCATAGACTGCACGCATCATGGACAGGTCTTCGAGCGCCATCTGTGAGGGCCCATCCTCACCGATCGAGACACCTGCGTGAGAGCCGACCAGGCGAATGTTGGCGCGAGAGATAGCTGCCATACGGATGAAATCATAGGCTCGTGAGAAAAATGCCGCAAACGTCGAGGCGAAAGGAATCTTATGGCGCACGCTCATCCCTACAGCTGCCGCTACCATTTGTTGCTCGGCAATGTACTGCTCGAAGTAGCGATCAGGGAAAGCTTTAGCAAATTCTTCAGCATAGGTTGAGTTGCTCACTTCACCGTCCAGCCCAACAACATCGGGATTGGCCGCACCGAGCGCCTTTAACGCATCGCCATAGGCCTTACGCGTGGCAACGGCATCTTTTTCGTCATAGCGTGGTAATTCCACCGCTTTTTTAGCAGCCTCCTGGGGTAGTTGACCCGGTGCAGGTTTCTGTACGGGGAAGGTCATGCTGCGTACATAGTGAAGCTCGTTGAGTGCCTGCTCTTCCTGTTCTTTACTGAGAGCTTTCCCATGCCATCCTTCCTTATTTTCCAGGAATGAGACTCCTTTGCCCTTGATGGTTTTAGCGACAATGAGGGTTGGAGAACCATTCGGCTGCACAGCCTGTGAGAAAGCCTGGTTGATTTGATCGTAGTCATGCCCATCGATGACAATCGCATTCCAGCCAAAGGCTTTCGCGCGCGCCTCATAGGCAGCGGTATTCCAACCCAACTCGGTTTCTCCGCGCTGTCCCAGCCGGTTACAATCGAGTATCCCCACCATGTTGTCCAGCTTATAATGTGATGCATGATCGAAAGCTTCCCAGATAGACCCTTCCGCCATCTCGCTATCACCGAGCAATACCCAGATATGATAGGGCAGTTTGTCCAGGTATTTGCCGGCGAGCGCAACACCGACACCTATCGGTAGTCCCTGACCAAGGGAACCGGTCGCGACATCTACCCATGGAAGAACAGGAGTTGGGTGCCCTTCGAGGCGGCTGCCAAATTTCCTCAATGTCATCAATTCTTCGTCGCTAATAGCGCCTGCAGCTTTGTACATAGAGTACAATAAGGGTGATGCGTGGCCCTTGGAAAAGATGAGGTGATCATTGTTCGGGTTGCCAGGATTGTCAAAGTCGTAATGTAGGTAGCTTGACATTAAGACTGCCATCAAGTCTGCCGCCGACATAGAAGAGGTAGGATGGCCTGAACCTGCAGCAGTCGTACTACGTATGCTATCTACACGCAATTGTTGCGCCAGATTTGTCCACTGCTGAACCTTGGTATTTGTTTCGGTTGTTGTCATAGTTACTCCTAAAATTCGTTGTAGAGCCTGAAGTAATGTGTTCTCAATCGGTTACATCTATTATTGTAGAATCCATAATCATTTACGACAAGGTGATGCTTACAAAAAATAGGGTAATTTCTATAAATCAGCCTGTAATACAATACCTCCTTTGTACGTCTATACTAAAGAAGACCTGGCATGACATCACGATACCTCATTCACATATACCTTATCATTTCTGGTGACAGATAGGAAAGTACTCATGGAATTGATCATCTTTATTGGGCTACAAGCCTCCGGCAAGAGCACGTTTTATCACACCTATTTTGCGGCAACGCATGACCATGTCAGTAAAGATGTATTGGGGAACAATAAAAACCCCAATAGGCGGCAGTTTCAGCTTATCGAAAGTGCGCTCCAGTCTCAACATTCTGTAGTTGTCGATAATACGAATCCGACATTTGAAGTACGAAAATCATTGATTGAACTGGGACATTTGTATGGAGCTACAATCACCGGGTATTACTTTGAGCCAGGCCTGAAACAGTCGTTAGAGCGCAACA
>CATPCK010000910.1 GCA_955652655.1 uncultured Ktedonobacteraceae bacterium
AACTGCGGGAACGGTCACGCTCGGCGCACAGGATGGCGTGCCGCTGCTCGTATTACAGGAGCTGCTCAACGCGCCTCCGCAGCCATACCGCTCTACAGGGTTGTACCACGTCGCTATCCTTCTTCCAAGCCGACCCGACCTTGGACGCGCGCTATTGCGCCTCGCGGAGGCTGGCTTAGAGATCGGGCAGGGCGATCATCTCGTCAGCGAGGCCCTCTACATCTCCGATCCTGACGGCAACGGCCTTGAAATCTACCGTGATCGCCCTCGTGAATCATGGCAATGGTCTGGCGGCGCAGTGCAAATGGCAGCTGACCCTGTCGATCTGCGCTCCCTCATCGAGGAGGGCAAGCGCGACGAAGCCCAGTGGCAGGTACTTCCGGCGGGTACGCGGGTCGGACACATGCACTTGCGCGTAGGCGATATCCAAGAGGCCGAACACTTTTATCACGATATTCTCGGCTTCGATATCACTGCGCGTATTCCTCGCGCTTTGTTTGTCAGCGCGGGCGGCTATCATCATCACATTGGTATGAACACGTGGCAATCGCAGGGCGCTGGCTCTGCTCCGCAGAACACGGCTGGCCTGCAATCGTTTGTGATCGCTCTGCCCAATCGCGCAGCATTGACGGAGGTACGAGAACGGTTGGTCGCGCATAACGTCCCAATGCAGGAGCAGGAAAGCGGTATCGTTGTGGCCGATCCGTGGATCAATCAGATCAGGTTGATGGTTATACCATAATTCAGCATTAATGTACTTTGCCAAAAAGGTTTGCCGCTTTGAATCAAGGATAAGAAAGCGGCAAACCTATGATTCACTTACGCCTTTAAAATGAAATCTGACTCATATCATATCTTTTCGATAGAAGTGTGCAGATGAGCCAGAGAAGCCAGTGTACCACGAGTAAAAGGAAATTGGGCCTGACACAAAACTTTTCCAAGCATTTTAGGCGGGGTCAAGCAAGAAAAATTCCTCTGATGTTCTGTGTCTTGAGAAAAAGTGACGCATAAATTTTCGCAAAGCGTGAAACCGAACCTCTTGGAGGCTTCATACCCACGGGTTGCGCAACGAGATTCACAACAAGCAATATAGCATGAATGGGCGCCACAAGCCGTTTCATCATGCTTCATCAGGTTGTTTGCAGCTTCTTGGGCGTGGCTGCAAGCCAATGAGATGACCACGTGTCAAAGTCAGGCTCAGAGCCAGTTCACGGGAAAGTCCATCTCGTTGCGCAACCCGTGGGTCAGGAAACTCCAAGAGTTCGCAGGGCAATCGCATCAAAGAGCATGCGGCCCGTCGTGCTCCCTCTGTTGATCGAGAGAGCACGGGCTTGACCGCCGAACAGGCAAGCGGCGTTTGACGGGCGGCGGTTCGTCAGTCGTCGAGGACTGCAAGGTGCAACTGGCGCAGGCGTGCAGGATCGGCGACCGCCTCAATCTCGACGATCTTGTCGTTCCTGATCGTGAAATTGAGGACGAGGAACAGATGTCCACGCGGCGCCACAATAGCTGCCACGGCTCCATCCACGAGAGCCGTTCGTGCGCCCTGAGCACGTCCGACGAACTGCCTGGCAATGACCGACGCGCCTCGGACCTCGCTGGCCGCGCCCTTCTGTGCGGCAACATGGTCGGCGCGGAACACAACCTCCGGGTCGAGCACCGTGAGCAGCGCCTCAAAGTTTCCGGTGCGCGAGGCGGCAAGGAAGGCATCGACCACTGCTCGCTGGCGTTCGAGATCGGCAGGCTTCGCCGTTTCCGCTCCCCGCACGCGGCGGCGTGCGCGACTCGCGAGCTGCCTTGCTGCCGTCTCCGAACGCTCCACGATAGGCGCAATCTCGTCGAAAGGCACCGCGAAGATGTCGTGCAGCACGAAGGCGAGCCGCTCGGCGGGAGGGAGGGTGTCGAGAACGACCAGCAGCGCAAGCCCGACCGAGTCGGCCAGCAGCACTTCCTGCTCTGGGTCGATCCCCTCCTCGCGGCTCTCGATGGACTCGGACACAGCCGCCTCCAGCGATTCCTCGCGCCGCGAGGTGCGCGAGCGCAGCATGTCGAGGTACACCCGCGCGACCACCGTCGTCAGCCATCCGCCCAGGTTCTCGAGGCCGCTCGTATCGGAGCGGCTGAGATGGAGCCAGGACTCCTGCACGGCGTCGTCCGCCTCGCTGAGCGAGCCGAGCATCCGGAAAGCCACCGCTCGCAGGTGAGTCCGATTGGCCTCAAACTGCTCCGCCAGCCATTCATGTTCGTCCATCGGTTACATTCCTTCGTTGTGTTCCGTTATAGTAATGACGAGCGAAACGTATTTGTCCACCGGTCACATTCTCTCGTCGCGTTCCGTCATAGTAGTGACGAGCGAAACCCAGTCGATGTGACAGGGAGATCGGCTCCCATAGAACGCAAGCGGGCGGCCTCGTCAAAGTTCAATCGGCATGTAGGGGCGCAATTCATTGCGCCCTGGTGGCTGGACGAGGGCGCAATGAATTGCGCCCCTACATATTGCTACTATCAAGTAGAAGGAGTCGTTCATGAATCAAGGTATCAGTTTAGTCGTCTACCCGGTCAAGGACATAGCTCAAGCGAAGACGCTCTACAGCACGCTTTTGGGTGTAGAGCCTTATGTGGATGGGGCGTATTATGTTGGCTTTCGGGTGGGAGACCAGGAAATAGGATTAGATCCTCATGGCCATCACCAGGGCTTGACGGGACCTATCGGCTACTTCACCGTTAGCGACATTCGGGCCAGTCTGCAAACATTGGTAGACGCTGGCGCACAGATCCAGCAAGAGGTCAGAAATGTCGGTGGGGGGATGCTGATTGCACGGGTCAAAGACGCAGATGGGAACATCACCGGGCTTCGGCAATGACCGTAGGTACACGTGAGACACATCTGTTTTCCTGTCTAATCTACTCACAACTCCATCACAAGTGCAAATACTGAGCGGACAGGCTGCAAGCAGGGTAGTTGAGAATACGAGATGTTTGCAGTACAATGATGCACAGAAAAAACGTGAGTGATTGACAAGGAACGGATTATGGCAAAACAGAAACAATCCAACATCTCGGCGGCGCAGCGGCGCGAGCAACAGCGCCAGAGCCGGTTGGAAGGCGCGCAGGCCAAAGCGGCGGTGGCGAGCAGCTCGTCTGCTCGCCCAAAAGCGCTCCAGCAGAATCGGCGCAGGGGTTGGGATCAGTGATCCCGATGGCAACGTGTGGCTGGTGGTTCAGTCCTAGTCGCCTCCGCGATCTTCTGGCGATCATCATTCCCATGATCGCTGTGACCAACCGCTTCAACCGTCAACGCTCCCACCAGACAGGGAGCAGGTCAGAACTGATCAGACGACTGGAGACGGGCACATCGGCGCGAAGCTGGATCATTCGAGGCGTCGCGCCGATTGCCTTGCCACCTATGCCTCTTCAGAACAACGACCGTAAGAGAGAGAGGTCCGGGAAACGTGGAAAAATCGATCAGAGCGTCCTTGTGTTTGCATGTTCGGGACGCCCAGAAAACGGTCCAGCCTGCCGAAACAGATCCACCAGCATCCCCGATACATGATGAGCGAAAAACCTTCAGGATGCCTCACGCTGTGAATGGTTCCCCCTTTTGGGCCGCCCATGGCCAAAGCGCTTGTACATTTCTCCGACGGGCAGAAGTAGGCCCTTCTGAGGGATCTGGATTCCGGGGTGTCTCGTTCCACTTCATCGTGCAGTCTCGCGAAGCGGTGGACGAGGTCATGGGCAACGCTGTGGCGGCTGGTGGCGGCGTCGTGAAGGAAGCAGCCGTCGCCCCGTGGGGATACTTCGGGTACTGAAGCTCCCCGGACGGCTATCTCTGGAAGGTCGCGTCCGCTTCATAAACTCCCGTCAGTTCGGGATCAAGAAACCGTCGGTGGATCTTGGCCTTCCAGCCAGGCCCGCGGTGTACCTTCTCCCGAACTCACGTCCTTTACGAAAAGGTGAGTCGCACCCGAGAGCAAAAGAGAAGAAGTTTTGCCAATCCTTCTGTGTTATACTGCTCCTTTGTACAGCTAGGAGCGGAGACGCGAAGGGCCTGAACAAAGGCGTTCCGACAGCGGAAGCCAGGGAAAGCCTGGTTAAAAGATGCGGAGGGAACATATAGCAGCATGGTTCAAGAATATATCGAGATTCGTGGCGCCCGCGAGAACAACCTCAAGGATGTCTCGCTGAGGCTGCCCAAGCGCAAAATCACCATTTTTACCGGCGTGTCTGGTTCGGGGAAGTCATCGGTGGTATTTGATACCATAGCAAACGAAGCACAACGGCTGTTGTTCGAGAATTTTAGCATGTTCATTCGCAACTTCCTGCCACGCTATCCTCAACCAGACGCCGATGCGATTGAGAACCTGAGCATGGCGGTGATTGTTGATCAGAAACGCCTGGGTGGGGGATCGCAATCGACGGTGGGCACGGTGACTGACATCGCGTCTGTGTTGCGCCTGCTCTTTTCGCGCATCGGTACACCCTACGTAGGCTCTGCCAATGCGTTTTCCTTCAACGATCCCCAGGGCATGTGTCTGGAGTGTAATGGGCTTGGCCGCAAGATCGGCATTGACTCCGAGGCGCTGATTGACAAAACAAAATCGCTGAACGAGGGAGCTGTCATCGCCCCAGGACTGGTCGGCTTGGAACGCGATCTGTATGCGCGTTCTGGCTTCTTCGACAACGACAAGAAGATCGCCGATTATACACCAGAGGAACTGGACCTGCTTCTCTACAGCGAACCGCGCAAACATACGGGTCTGCCGTACAACACCTATGAGGGTCTGGTGTACAAGTTCAATCGCAAGTTCGTGGCGCGGGACATCCAGACGCTCTCGTCTCGCATCCGGCAACAGGTCGAGCCTTTTTTGAAGCTCGGTCCCTGTCCGCTCTGCAAGGGTGCCCGCCTCAATCAAGCGGCACAGAGTTGCAAGATCAATGGATATAATATTGCCCAGTTTTCAGCGATGGAGGTTGATGAGCTTGTAGAGGTTGTCAAGGGTATCACAGAACCGGCGGCGGCGCCACTCGTGCGCACGTTGACCGAACGGCTGCAACATCTGGTGGAGATTGGCCTGGAGTATCTGAGCCTGGATCGACTCACCGATACACTGTCTGGAGGTGAGTCACAGCGAGTCAAGATGGTCAAGAACCTCAACGGCAGCCTTGTGGATGTCATGTATATCTTTGACGAGCCGAGTGTCGGACTGCACCCGCGCGATGTGCATCGTCTGAACGAACTCCTGGTAAAATTGCGCGATAAGGGTAATACGGTGATTGTGGTGGAGCATGACCCCGACGTGATCAAAGGGGCAGATTATCTGGTGGATATGGGGCCGCGTGCTGGAAGTGAAGGCGGTCAGGTCGTTTACGAGGGCGACTTTGCTGGCTTGCTCAAAGCTGACACGCTCACCGGCAACTACCTGTTGCACAAAAGGCCGCTCAAGGAGACCTTCCGGCAGGCGACAGGTGTCTTGCCGATTGTCCGCGCCACGGTCAATAACCTGAAAGATGTCAGTGTGAACATTCCCACCGGTGTGTTAACGGTGATCACCGGCGTGGCCGGTTCGGGCAAAAGTTCGTTGATCACTGAAGCCTTCCTCCGCCAGCACCAGGAGGCGGTAGTGATCGATCAAGAAGCCATAGGCACATCCAGCCGTTCTAATCCCGCGACTTATACTGGCATCATGGATGACGTGCGCAAGGCATTTGCAGCAGCCAACCATGCCG
Source organism: uncultured Ktedonobacteraceae bacterium (assembly GCA_955652655.1). Taxonomy (GTDB): domain Bacteria; phylum Chloroflexota; class Ktedonobacteria; order Ktedonobacterales; family Ktedonobacteraceae; genus UBA11361. The sequence continues at coordinate 5,728 of CATPCK010000910.1, forward strand.
ATGCCAGCCTGTTTAGTTTTAACTCAAAGGGTGCCTGTTCCAACTGTCAGGGGCTCGGCGTGACCTACACCGACCTGGGCTTCCTTGAGGGCGTCAAGCTGCCCTGCGAAGTCTGCGGTGGCAAGCGCTTTAAGGACGATGTCTTGGTCTACACCTTGAACGGGAAATCCATTGCTGATGTGTTGAACATGACCGTTCGCCAGGCACTGGAGTTTTTGAAGATGAAAGAAGTGCAGTCAAAGCTCCAGGCTTTGAGCGACGTGGGTCTGGACTACCTGACCCTTGGCCAGCCTCTGAGTACCCTCTCTGGCGGCGAGTGCCAGCGCATTAAACTGGCAAGCGAACTTCACAAGCAGGGCAGTATCTATGTCATGGATGAGCCGACAACTGGCCTACACCTGTCGGATATTG
>CATPCK010000911.1 GCA_955652655.1 uncultured Ktedonobacteraceae bacterium
AAGAGCGAACAGCGCACAGCCTGTGCGCTGCTTGATGTGAAAGATGTCATCTTTCTCGATTACCATGACGGCCAACTGCAGCCAACTCTTGAACTACGGAGTGATCTGGTACGTGTGCTACGCCAGTATAAACCTTACCGTGTGCTGTGCCAGTCTCCTGAAAGAACATGGACTCCTGTCTATGCAATTGGACGTTACCATCCTGATCACCTGGCTGCTGGACAGGCTGCAATCGCGGCGATTTATCCCGCGTCGCAGAATGGGTGGGATTTTCCCGATCTGCTGAAAGAAGGCCTGCTGCCTCATAAAGTGCGAGAAGTCTATTTTATGGGGGCGCCGAACCCGAATTTTGCGGTCGATATCACAGAGCAGTGGGATCTCAAGATAGCGGCGTTGCGTGCTCACGCGAGTCAACTGGCCGAGAAATTTGAATATGTGGAGAAGATGATCTCCACACGTTCTGCTGAGTGTGGCGCAAAATATGGGATGCCCTATGCTGAGGAATTTCATCGCGCCGAGAATCCATGAACAGAAGCCTCAACATAAGTATAGTAACAATGTGTTGCCCGTGCTGAACGCGAATGCATGAAGACCCCTTGCATTTGCCACAGCTTTTATGACATACTTAGACAAGAGACCTTCGGGGCAGGGTGTAATTCCCGACCGGCGGTGAGGCGAATAGTTGATACTTTCGTCAAGCCCGCGAGTCACCAGCGAGCCAGTGTTGGCGAACTGTTTGACAGATTCGGTGCGAATCCGAAGCCGACGGTTATAGTCCGGATGGGAGAAGGTTTAGCATAAATACGGATCGCTCTACCATGTTGCGTGGAAGCAACATGGTCTATTGGGTTATCTGCAATGCTCTTCTAGCGTCTCCCTCACAAGCCTCCCCGAGTCAGTTGAATTGACGCTTTCCCTTTTTTGTTGGGAACGACTGTCAATAGCGCTATGACTGAGGGATGTAAATGAGTGTAACAACCCCTACTGAAAAAGACGTATCTGTAAGGATACCTACGTATGCGCAAAGTGATACAGAGATGCCTGTATTTGGAAGAAGACCTGCGCATACAAACACATTTGCTGTTGTGCAGCGAATAATGGTTTATGCTCCACCTCTGGTTTTGGGAGTACTTCTGTTGATCATCTGGTATGTAGCCACAGTCTTTGGTCATGTCAACGGCCTCATACTTCCCGTGCCCGGCGATGTTTTCAACAGCTTGAAGGACGGCCTCGGCTCCGGTTTGTTTCTGAGTAACGCACTGGTGACGATCCAGGAAAGCCTGTTCGGCTTCCTTCTGGCGTTGATCGTGGCTTTACCATTGGGGTATGGATTGGCAAAATCTCGCTTTATCGCATCTGCTGTCCAGCCGTACCTGGCTGCCGGACAGGCTATACCAGCGATTGTTATAGCCCCTGTACTTGTCTTCTGGCTGGGCTCGGGGCTCATCCCCATTACGATTGTTTGTATGCTGGTGGTGTTTTTCCCAATGGTGATAACAATAGCCTTTGGTGTACAGTCAATCGACAAGACACTCACTGACGCAGCGCGCGTCGAAGGCGCTTCTGGCTGGCCTCTGCTCACTTTGATTGAATTTCCCCTGGCTCTGCCCGCGATTCTTGCTGCCATACGTACGGGCCTGACTCTTTCCATTACGGGTGCGCTTGTCGGGGAATTTGTCAGTGCTGGAGACCAGGGACTGGGCGCTCTGGTGCAGGTCGCCAGGGAACAATTTAATACACCACTGTTGTTCGCCACTCTGGTTGTCCTGGCGATATTAGCTGCCGCCTACTACAGTACCACCTGGCTCCTGGTAAAACTGGCAGAGGTTGTCTATTAACCTGCATAGTAAGTTTCCGCTGAACAAAAAAACACCGAAATGGAGTAGAATGATGCACCAACGTCATCGTTTATCTTTTCTGTTGCCTTATTCATCCCTGATGATTCTGCTCGCACTGGCACTGGTAGCCTGTGGAGGCTCGACCTCCACAGGAACGACGCCTTCTTCCACCTCGGCGCCGTCATCATTAGCGAAAGTTTCCATTGGCCTGGGCTATATTCCAGATATCCAGTTCGCCCCATTTTATGTGGCCCAAAGTAAAGGCTATTACAGAGCTGCGGGTCTGGATGTAACCTTTCATCACGGTATCGTCAATGACTTAATTGGCTCGATGGTCCTGGGTCATGATAACTTTGTCTTTGCTAGCGGCGACGAAGCACTGGTGGCGCGTAGTAAAGGACTGAAAGTTATTGACGTAGCGACTATCTTTCAGAAGTATCCTGTAAGCCTGATTGTTCCTGCCAACTCGCCTATTCATACATTGGCGGATCTGAAGGGGCATTCAATTGGTGAACCCGGACCTTTTGGTTCAACCTATGTAGGCCTGCTCGCCTTGTTGTACCAGGCACACTTGACGCCCAATGATGTACATATCCAATCGATTGGCTTTACTCAGGTGGCAGCCTTGATTGGACACCATGTCGATGCTGTCGTTGGTTACTCGAACAACGAACCACTGCAGTTAAAAAAACAGGGCTTTGATGTTCGCACCTTTGCGGTCTCCGATTACCAGCCGCTCATCTCTAATGGTATTGTGACCACGGAAGATACCCTGCATAATCAGCCCCAATTAGTGCAGAATTTTGTGCAAGCGACGTTGAAAGGTTTGAAATATGTCATTGGGAACCCGGCGGATGCGGTGCAAATAAGTAAGAGTTATGTGCCCGGGTTGGATTCTGAACGAGCGTCAGCTGTTTTGCAGGCGACGATTCCTCTCTGGCAGAGTACAAAAGGCCAGCTTGGCTATAATGATAGTGCTACCTGGCAGTCCATGGAGCAGTTCCTGGTGACACAGAACATCATTCCCTCTGGAGAAGATTTCTCGAAGGCCTATACCAATCTGAATGTTTCGCTGGCTCAAGTGTGATGGTATTGCGGTAGCTGAAAGAATATTCTAAACAGGCAGTCCACGCTCTTCTTTTCGTGGGCTGCCTGTTTGTTTATGAAGAGGCTATTTGTTCTGAATTGCGTTGCATTAACTACCAGGTTTGCACAAGCGGTTTCGACACTTGTCATTATATTACCGTTGGGTGCTTTGCCAATCGCGAAAGATGTCTGTGTCTATGGGAAAAGCTAACGGGGGAACCATTTCTGGGGCAAAAAAGGCTAGTTCGCTTACTTCATCTGGTTGAGCAGCCATAGCGCTCACATCGTTGTCGATCACGCTGGCCTGGTATGCTATCACCACGTGTGGGTTGTCTTCCTCACTATAAATACCAATCAAGTTTTCTAAACGGACATCCAGGTTAGTTTCTTCTTTGACCTCGCGCACTGCTGCCAGTTCGACCTTTTCTCCTCTCTCCATATAGCCGCTGAAAAAGCTCCACAAGCCTTTGCATGGGTCTATATTGCGCCGACCTAGCAAGAGTTTCCCTACGTGCTCCACCACCACTACTGTTACCACTTTAGGCTCCAAAAAGAAGATAAAGTCACAAGCCGAACAGACGAGACGGAGAGCATGGTAGATATGTTTTTCTGCCAGGGGCGCTGAGCAGACCGGGCAATATTTATAGATGGCGCTGGACAAAACTAGGCATCTCCTCGTTTTCTCATCAACCACTGTAATAGAAAAAGTACATTTGCGTCGTGGGCTCCAACGTAGAATGTACGGTCGAATGGCTCCTTTGCGCCAGCTATGACCTCATCATAGGAATAGTGAATGATCTCAGAAGCATGCTCCAGTTCTTCGTTTGTTGGGTGATGTCTCTGTAGGAGTTCGTGGCTACGCCGCTCGATTTCACGAAAGTACGCCAGGTTCTCTTCGACCAGTGCTACGCTCGTCGATTTACCATGAGAGCAAAGTACCCGTTTGGGCTGTAGTGCTAACAATCGCTCAAGTGTAGCAAACATTGATGGTACCGCCTCTGCGTTTTCTAGTATGGGTAACGGTTTCTCGATAGCATCGAAAGCCAATAACAGGCTCAATTCGGGAATCCACACAGCGATATGGTCGGGATGATGACCGGGTGCCGGGATCAGTTCAATGCTCAAATCACCCCCCACAATAGTAAAACGCTGCTTGAAAGTCATTGTTGGGGGTGCCAGTGCTACGTTTTGAAAAATAGTATGACGCTGCTGGAAGTCTAGCAACTCCTGACGCGCCTCGTCTGATAGCATTCGCGTGAGACAATATTCATGGGCAATAATGGGAGCCGCACGTCCGCTTGTAAAATAGGAGTTCCCCCAGCAATGATCCCAGTCAGCATGGCTGTTCACCACCAGTAGTTGCCGCCCGGATAATTGATCTTTGACCATCTGCACCATGGCGCTGGCATCTTCGGGGCAGAGTAAGGTGTCAAATACGACGACATAGCGCTCGGTTATGACGATGTAGGCATCCACCTCCATGCCGTCGAATTCCTCCATGTCACCAAATTTGCGTCGGAAGACCCGAACGCGCTGATCGGTACTCATCTCGGGGATGAAAAAAACGCCATCGGTTGTTGACAAGGCAGACCTCACATTCAAGCAAGAGGGTCAGTGGTGTGACCCGATAAATGCCACCACCAGATAGAGTAGACAGAGCGAAACGCAGATCAGCAAGATGGTGCCGTAGCAGGTCAATGTCCATGCTCGCCGGTTATTTAGCGCTTGCCATAACTGCTCCCCCATATCGGGTGGGTCAAGCTGTAAATCAGGGCTGAGTTCAATAAGATGCGGCAGCATGGCACGGAAATCGCGTGCGTTGCTCATTCCTTCTGCCAGGATAATAGTGGTATCGTCATCCAGATCTGCCATCAAAACTAATTTCGCTGGATTTGGATCGCCCGGTACGAGGGTGAGTCGTTGTATAGCTTCCAATGCTATGCGTATCTCCTGGTCTTCCTCTTGACTGGTCACCACCAATTCATCGATGTAGAGCCTTATCTCTTTCCCCATGCCAAAGCGTACCGTACTGATGGGAGGTTTTTTCAGATAGTTGTCGTTGTTATCACTCATATGCAATCTCAAAGGTTCATTGTTGTATCTTGTTTCAACGTTTTAGATTGTACAGCATCTTGGGCGAAGCGTCGAGGTTAAATGATACATCCAAATAGTCTGTTAACTTGACAGATCACATAAGTAACCATTACAATTTGGGGGTAAATGTTGCCAAAGGGAACAAGGATTTGTCTATAATGGCTCTAATTGGTTTGCTGGAAGATAACGATCGTATCGCGAAGCTGTGCGCTACTTTTTTACATTTTGCAGGCCATCAAGTCACTATTTATGATAACTCGCTCAATTGTCTGCAGGCATTATTCTCACAGAGAAGATCCCAGGAGAATTTACTCTCCACACTTGAGACTGCCGGATTATCCTCATTGCCGGTGGAAGTGCTCATCCTCGATCTGTCGCTCCCTGATATCAATGGTATAGAGGTACTACGCTACCTCACGTCTCACCCCTACACGCAATCATTGCCTCTTATCGTTTGTACTGCTGCCACCGGTGCTGATATAGCGAAGGCCAGACAGGTTGCGCCTCATGTAAGCATTATAGAGAAACCATTTAAGTTTCAAACGCTGGTCGCTGCCATTTCTTCTGCTCTTGAAACGACAACGGCGTAGTAGGTGGGCTTCAATCATGTAGATGAGGCATCACTACCTCGACAATATATCAAGAAACAGGGGTCGAGTTAACCTTTGAGCCCGACCCACGTTTCCTGTTTCACTTACTCGTACGTTTCGTACAGAGCCAGTTCTATCTCCCAACGTAGCGCTTTCATCTCCCGGCTGGTGCGAGGTGGCAGCACTGGTAGTGCCAGTACAAGCTCAAAATCGTCATCGGCTGCGATACGGTTGAAGCGTTCAAAGCCACAACCAAGACAGCGGTGAACGATGACATGCTCCCCTTTCGGGCGCTGAAAGCTGCCAATGGGTTCCATGACAGAGCCACAGCCGCTCAAGCGGTCCCCCGAACTCCATTCATCGACATGACGCGATGAGAGACAGAATGGACAATGGTTTCGATGATGCCCCCCACAGGGGAGCGAGCCGATAAAACGTCGA
>CATPCK010000912.1 GCA_955652655.1 uncultured Ktedonobacteraceae bacterium
CCCACCCCTCAACCTCAGAAAAAGCTGGGATTTACCTGGTTTGAGGTAAACCGTAGATTTTCTCGAATTTGGCGTTCAAGTAACGGGTGAAGTACTGTGGGTTGGGCGACTCATCCGTAACACGTTCGATCAATTCTACAGGGGGATAGATCGCGCCGAACTTATACATGTGGTCGCGTAACCAGTCCAGGATGAAGGCGGAATCACCGCGGGCCAGACGCTGATCGAAGTCTGGGAACACGGCATGGAGTTTGTTGAAAATCTGGGCAGCATAGAGGTTGCCGAGCGTGTAGGTCGGGAAGTAGCCGAAACCGCTGCTCCAATGGATATCTTGTAGTACGCCTTCCGCGTCATTGGTGGGTTCAATGCCCAGGTATTCACGATATTTGGCGTTCCACAGGCCGGGGAGCGTTTCAACCGCGACATCCCCATTGACCATAGCTTTTTCCAGTTCGTAACGCACGATAATATGCAGGTTATAGGTGACCTCATCCGCTTCAACACGAATCAGGCTGGGGTGTACTTTGTTTAATGCTCGGACAAAGGTCGTAAGGTCAACCCGGGCAAATTGATAGGGGAACGCTTCTTTCACCGCGGCAATTTGACCTTGCCAGTATGGTTCGGAACGCCCGATGGCGTTCTCCCAGAGGCGTGATTGCGATTCGTGTGTTCCCATCGAAGCACCACCCGCTACTGGTGTGCGCGCGATAGTGGGAGCGCTGCCCTGCTCATAGACAGCATGCCCACCTTCGTGAATGGCTGCCATGAGCGAAGCCTGTAGAAAGTTTACCAGGGGACGGACCGTTACGCGAACGTCATAGGGGCTGGTAAAACTGGTGGTGAATGGATGTGGCGATTGAGCCATCTGACCTCGTGAGAAGTCATATCCCATTGCGTGCAAGAGGAGTTCGCATAACGCCAACTGCTTCTCGGTTGGGAACTCGCCCTCCAGGCAAGAGGCGTCAATGGCGTTGCCACTTGCCTCAATCCTATGTAGGAGTGATTTGCTAACTTCGCGTACAGGCACAAACAACCGGTCGATGGTACTGACAGTCATACCAGGTTCGTATTCGTTCAGAAGCGCATCGTAGCGCGTTTCGGTGTATCCTAAGCGGTCTGCTACTTCGCGCTGGAGAGCAATAGTACGGGTGAGCATGGGGGCGAAGCGTGCGAAATCGCTGTGTGCCCTGGCGCTGCGCCAGGCTTCGAAACTTGTAGCCTGTACACGAGCGATCTCCTCGACAAGTTGGCGCGGAAGTTTGGCGGCACGATCGTAGTAGCGTATAGCTTCGCGTACCAGGCCGCGGTCAGCATCTGAAAAAGAAGCCTGCTGAACACGTTCACGTAATTCGTTGAGCAAAATACCCAGGCGGGGGTTGGTCCAGAGTTCGTGCAGGACGCCTTGCAGTGCGGCTAACTGAAAACCTCGCACCTCGGCTGCTCCTCCCGGCATGGCGGTATTCTGGTCCCATTCTGCTAGGGCTCCTAGAGCTTGAAGATCTGTTATCTGATGCATGAAGTCCAGCAATTCGCTGATACGTGTGTCGCTGTGAGTAAATTCAGGCATTGAAACGGTATTGTGTTCTGGCATGGGTGTAATTTTAGTCTCCTCTTGTAAGATCCGCGCGGCCAGGCAATAACAGCTTATTTGTGGTCGCGCGGATATAGTATAACATTAGTGAGGGCATTTCCGCACTCAAAAGATCCTGCGAATATTGGTCTCAGACCTGCTGAGACGGACGAATGAGATCAAGACATTCTGCCTGGGTTCTGTTGCAAAAATGGATAGATTTGATAAGGAGAAAGTTCTTATGCCAGACTCACAGTTTCGTCAACTACCGATTACTGACCTTGAACGCATCGCTCGCTTCCGCACGGCAGGCTATGGAGGCAGTGTCTCCGATGCGCTCAATACTCTTGGTGTGCGTGACACAGTCTTCTCCAACGAATTCAATCCGCTCCGTCAAGGGATGCAGCTCGTCGGTCGTGCCCTTCCCATCAAACTGCACTCTCAGGTGGAGGTCGCTCGCACAGATGAGGAGCAGCAAGCCCTTAAGGCGAAGTGGGAAGCGGGGGGTGGGCACCCGCAGAAACGCATGATGGCAGCTATCGATGCACTCGAGGACGGAACGGTACTCTGCTTTGATTGTGGCGGTGATATGCAGCCAGCGCACTTCGGAGAGATGAGTTGCCAACTTGCCTACTCCCATGGCTGTCGAGGCATGTTGCTCGCCGGTAATTGCCGCGATACTCAGTATATACTCAAAATGCCAGACTTCCCCATCTTCAGCTTTGGTACGCGTCCCAACGCCTTCGGCGGGTGGATCATCACCGAAGTCAATCAACCTATTTATCTGCCTGGGCATCTGACTTATTACGTCAGGGTGATGCCGGGCGATTTTATCTTTGGTGACAATGATGGTGTGCAGCTCATTCCCAAAGAGATGGCCGATGAGGTCCTGTTGCGGGTTGAAGCGACATTTGCTAAAGAAAACGTTGAGCGTGAGCAGATCGCAGCGGGCATGTCCATTGATGAGGTGTATCGTGTCTTTGGTGTGCTCTAGGGCTTCACGGTGGCCTTTCACGACGGCCACCAGGTTATCTAATGACAGGTGGGTTGAGAGGAATCTTCAGCTCACGGGTACGAGAGGGGATTGATTACATGCGACTTGCTATGTTTCTTCCGCCGCAACCCAACGAGATGTGGCGACTGGCCGTCCAGCTTGGAGTGACCGATGCAGTGTCCGTCTTACCTCGGCTATTGCCCACGGGACAGCCCGTCTGGGACTTTTCGTCCTTGCTCCTGATGAAGCAGCGCTTCGCCGACGCAGGCCTCACTCTATCGGTGATCGAAAATTGGCCACCAATGGACCATATTCGGCTTGGGCTGCAGGGCCGCGATGAGGAGATCGAGCATATCTGTGAGATGCTCTCGAACATGGGCGCAGTCGGAATCGGGGTGTGGTGCTACAACTTCATGGCTGTGCTCGGCTGGCTACGCACCTCGACCTCCACGTTGGGGCGGGGTGGAGCTCTCGTGACCAGCTACGATCACTCACTGATGCGGGATGCACCCTTGACCGAGTTTGGTACCGTATCTGAAGAGAAGCTTTGGGATAACTTTGCGTACTTCCTCGAGCGGGTTGTCCCGGTGGCTGAGCGCGCGCGAGTCAAGCTAGCGCTTCACCCGGATGATCCACCCATCTCCCCGATTCGAGGCATTGCCAGGATCATCACTAGCCTTGATGCTCTCAAGCGTGCAATCGAACTGGTTCCGAGTGAATGGAATGGCCTTACCTTCTGTCAAGGATCCATTGCCACCATGGGTGCGGACATTCCTGCGGCCATTCGTTACTTTGGAGAACGGCAGAAGATCCATTTCGTGCATTTCCGTGACATTCGAGGAACAGCAAGCCGTTTCGTGGAAACCTTCCAGGATGACGGACCGACAGATATGCTAGAGGCCATGCGGTGCTACCAGGAAATCGGCTTTGATGGGCCCATACGGCCTGATCACGTGCCTACGTTGGAAGGCGACGACAACACTACCCCAGGCTACACCACTCGTGGTCGACTGTACGCTGTTGGATATATGAGAGGCTTGATGGAGACCGGGCAAAAATGCATTTGATCGTACCCTCAGATACTGGTGTGTTGCGGTTCACTCACGCCTTTTCGTATGCGCGCTGCCCATGTGCAGGACGCAAGGCAGCGACAATTGCGGCTATGATGCTCAATACGAAAGAGACGAGGAACGCGAGATGCAAGCCAGAGAGGAAGGGCGGGATAGCTGAAGAAAATGCGCCCATACCCCCACCGGTGATGAAGACTTGCTGAATAGCATTAAACGGTATTTGACTCAGGGCAAGTGGGAAAACAATAGCAATACTGAGCATTGAACCGGTATTGTTCAGCATATTCAGGATGCCCGCCGCCGCGCCTCTTGTATGTGGCTCTACTGAACTCATGATAGCGTTGGTATTGGGTGAAACGAATAAGCCAGAGCCGCCCCCCATTAACGCCATGTATATGGATAGTGCCCAGTACGGAGTAAACTGATTGATCGTCGTCAGCCCAAGGAGACCTAGCGCAGAGATGGCCAGTCCAATAGGGGCTAAAAGCCGTGAGCCAAAGCGATCGGAGAGCCGCCCACTTACAGGGCCGACTATCATAAAGGCAGCGCCAAAGGGCGTGAGCATCAAACCTGCTGTTAGAGGATCTTTCCCATATGGGCCCTGGAGAAAGAAGATCAGCAAGAACAGCACAGCGCCACGAGCAATACCATTGAGTAAGCCGCTCAGGTTTGCCAGTGTGAAGAGGCGTGTACGGAACAGACGCAACTGAATGAGTGGCACCTTAATACGGGGCTCGATGGCAATGAATAGCGCAAGGCCGACGATACCGGTAACAAAAATGGTGATAGTCACAGGTTGGGGCAGAATGGGAAAAGCAAGCATACTCAATCCCAGGAGCAGTCCAGCAAGGCCGATGGTTAAAGTGATACTCCCGAACCAATCGAGAGGTTGGCGCTCAAGCGGGCGCACAGGTTCACGGAGTCGCCAGATACCCCAAAAAGCGCCAAAGATTCCTATGGGGACATTAAACAGGAAGACCCAACGCCAGGAAAACTCAGTAAGCAGACCACCAATAATAGGGCCGATAAGAAATCCCGCTGCGCCGGCAATCTGGTTCACGCCTAATCCTAGTCCGACCTGTCCATTGCGAAAGGCATCGGTCACTATCACGGTACTATTCGTGATCAGCAAGGCAGCTCCCAATCCCTGAATGACGCGCCCGAGGATCAGGTCAACGCCGTGAAATTGTGGTTGTGCTACACCTGCGATGAGTGATCCAACTGTAAAGGCGATAAAACCACTATTGTACAGGCGCTTGCGACCCCACATATCGGCCAAGCGTCCAACTATGGGGGTAAATACAGTGAGTATGAGTAGATACCCCAAAAGCACCCACATTATTGTGAAGAACGTCACATGGAGTTCAGCAAGGATGTTGGGCAACGCTATCAGGAGAGCCGATCCCTGAATCGAGGCAAGCAATGCTCCGACGGTAGTGACAGAGAGCGCCGTCCATTGATAACCATCACGCGGCGTTTGCTCGGGCTGGACGGGAGATCCATCCGGTCTTACTTTTTTGTCAGTAGAAACATTAGATGAGAATTGTGAAGTTCGCATAAGTATCTTTCCAGAAAATGCTACAACTTTCGCCATGTCAGGGGCATGACAAAGATAAGCATACAAAAAAAGAACATCAATGGTGATTACAGAGATGGCGTATTATCCTTGCCGCTCGTTGCGCCATTTTACCAACCTGGCGACGGCATCAAAATTCCATGGTTCAGTCATACCCAGGATAAAATGTGTCGCGCCTGCTTTGACATAAGAATCGAGCTCTGCCGGGTTGGCGTTCCTGGGGGTTCCACAGGCATGCTCGATCTCTTGTGGATTGCGACCTATTTCTGCGCACCAATTGTTCAGCACCTCGATTTTGTGGCTATAGGTTGCTGGATCGCCAAAGCTGTGCCACATATTTGCGAACTGGGCAGTAATACGTAGAGTTTTCTTTTCACCGCCTCCACCAATCAGAATGGGAATGGGATTGCGGATTGGTTTTGGTACGTCAACTTCCCAGCGATGCTTGATGATCTCTAGAGATTGCTCCAACGCAGCAAGGCGGCTTGCGGGGGTGCCGAATTCGTAGCCATATTCTGTATAGTCACGTTCAAACCAGCCAGCACCAATGCCAAGAATTAAACGACCATTACTGATGTGGTCAATGGTTTTGGCCATATCCGACAACAGGGCCGCGTTGCGGTATGTGTTGCAGGTCACGAGGCAGCCTATCTGGGCGCGCTGTGTCAGGGTTGCCATGGCGGCGAGGAGCGTCCATCCTTCAAAATGGTTTCCATGCGGGTCCCCATTAAGCGGGAAGAAGTGGTCCCAGTCCCATATACTATCGACTCCGAGGTCCTCCGCACGACGGACCGCGCCGGCGAAGGATTGATAGGTTGTATGCTGCGGTTGAAGTTGTACTCCAACGCGTATTGGATATGGAGTATGAGTTTGTGTCACGAAGGCCAATCCTCTCTTGAGAAATAGGAAGTTTTTCAGGTGCCTTACAAATTGTAAGTACGTTTTATTGTAATCACGTTTTTAGGGCGGTTGCAAGTTTCTTCACCCACTCACAACTCTTTAAGAACGAATATTGGCTACTAGCGGCATTTGTAGGTTTCAAACGGATATAATAGGGCTATACAAGATGATGCCACGAGGTGTCTATTGATTAGTAAGCATGCTACATGCATACAAAATACACGTATTGAAAAAAGGGTGAACGTGATATGCAATCCGACGAAACAGTTCTACATACCCCTGTGCGCTGGGGTGTGCTCAGCGCCGCTAATATTGGCGTCAAGCGCGTAGCTCCCGCCATCCACGCGTCTTCCAATGGGAGATTGGTAGCGGTAGGGAGCCGCAACCCTGGGCGTGCGCGTGAGTTATTTGCATTTGCACCTGACGTGCTTATTTATGAAGACTATGACAGCGTCATCAGTGACCCTGAGGTAGAAGCGCTTTACATTCCTTTGCCGAACAGTCTTCATGCAGAGTGGACTATCAAAGCTTTACGAGCTGGCAAGCATGTGTTATGTGAAAAGCCGCTGGCAGTTAACGCCGAACAGGGTCTGACAATGGTGCAGGTCGCGCGCGACACTGGTATGTTATTAATGGAAGCGTTCATGTATCGTTTCCATCCGCAGACGATATGGGCTTTAGAACAGGTGGCGGATGGCCGCATTGGCACGGTCAAGCTTATCCGCTCATCGTTCTCATTCAATGTTGGATCGCGCCCTCATGATATCCGGCTACAGGCGGCATTAGCTGGCGGCTCATTGATGGACGTAGGATGTTATCCTGTCAATCTATGTCGTGCTGTGTATGGGTATGCCCCCCTGGCTGTTGGCGCCCGTGTCTATACACCTGCTGATGGTGAAGTAGAGCGTTACGCCAGCGCTGTTCTTGATTTTGATGGTGGGCGCTTTGGTCTTATCGACTCCAGCTTTGAATTACCGACGCGCCAGGTTGCTGAGATTATTGGGGAAACTGGAACGATTACCATTCCGCTACCCTTTACGCCGGGACATATCGAGACCATGGTCATTTTGACGTTAGAAGGTCAGACGATTCACCAGCGATTCGCTCCAGTTGACCAGTTCCGGCTTGAAGTAGAGCATTTTGCTGCAAGTGTCCGTTTCGGCCATCAACTCTATCTGAGCCTGGAGGAGACGATCGAAAACCTGGCGACGATTGAGGCAATCTACCAATCCGCAGGCTATCCGTGGCCAATTGAATAGACGTTATGGCAGAGATTTTCTCCAGCGGGTTCCCAGCGTGATCACTCTGGGAACCCGCTTTTATTAGCGATGTCGCTACTGTAACCTGAACGAGAGATAGAACGTGCATAGAGTATACTTAACAATAGAGAGGAAAGCATTTCATGAATATGCTAGCGATTGGGCATGCCGAGTTATATATTTACCCTGAGAACACTTTGCCACAAGACTCTATTCCTATGCCTCAAAGAATAGATGTAACAGACTTGCAGGCACTGGTAGAAGTGCTGAATGCTATACCGGCTGAAACAAGTTTCAGCGTTCTTTTAGTGATCAATGAATGTGTAGTGGGGAATGGAAAATACTTTATGAACAGTGA
>CATPCK010000913.1 GCA_955652655.1 uncultured Ktedonobacteraceae bacterium
CATCACTGTCGGGGAGCTTTCACCTCTCCTCGTTCTCGAATGAGCATACGGCTTGCCAGGATCACATACCATGCAAAGGCGACGATAACGAGAAGACGATTGACCAGTCCACCAACCTCTAGCTGCGGCGACGTGGCGGAGAAGGGCGTCTTTGGCGCAGTTGATACGACAAATGAACTGAAGAGGTTGCCGAGAGCGGCAAAGATTGGGAACAGGCCAGCGAGGAGAGTGGACCGTATCATACTTTACGCCGTTGGGGAGTCCAAACTGGCTAACAATGCCTAATTCCTTGCAAACTTTTGGGTGATTGGGTACGCTTGAAGCAAGCATCGTTGTATCGGGAGGCAGGGGGAGATGCCTGGACCGAAACGATCCCGCCGAGAGCGCACGGATAAGTGGCAAGATATTCAACCGTGGACGTTGTGGCCTGAGCAGGAGCTTTATGAACAAATCAGACCTCTGGTCCTGTTCCACGAAACCGCAGGGGAGCGAGCAAAAGAAATCGGTGTCCCCCAACGCACGCTGTCCCGCAAAGCGGATGAGTTTGAAAAATACGGGATGCAAAGTCTGTTCTCGTCTGGGGAGCAAGGCGGAGAGCGAGAAACCTCAAAGACACTCCCGGTAGAGATGCGCCAGCTCATCGTTGACCTGCACATGGAGCTACCTACCATGTCCTGGCGAGAAATTGCCGAGGTTTGCTACATTCGTTACGGCAGAAGGCCAGACCATAAGAGTGTCAAACACATTGCAACCGCTACGCCTCCGCCCTCCCTGGAGGCTCGGCGCTACCAGCCCTGGCACCTGATTCCCGATCCAGCGGAACGCAAGCTGGCGGTCGTTCGCCTCCACAGCGAAGGCTGGTCAATTACGTCCATTGCTGAGTATCTGCAAACGAGCCGCCCGACGATTTACGCCACACTGGAGCGTTGGACCGAGGAAGGGGTTGCAGGCTTAGAAGAGAAGTCCAGGGCACGGAAAGGTCCGCGCAAGGTCACGCTGAAAGTCACCAATGAGGTCAGGAAGCTCCAGGAGAACCCTCTGCTTGGAAAGTGGCGCATGCATACGGCGCTCTTACGCATGGGAATTGAGGTCAGCCCGACGACCTGTGGCCGCATCATGGAAGCAAATCGCAAACTGGATGGCCTTGAGAAGCCAAAGCGCCAACCGCGCGCCAAACTGGAAATGCCGTTTAGAGCCTCTCGGCGACACGAGTACTGGAGTGCAGATGTCAGATATATCGAAGAGCATCTGCTTCCTGATCCGAAGCCGGTCTACGTAATCACCATCTTTGAGAATTTCTCGCGCAGCGTCCTCTCTTCCGCTATTTCTGCCACACAGAACCAATGGGACTACCTCGCGGTCCTGACTGACGCTATTCGCCGCTACGGAGCGCCAGAAGCCATTGTGACCGATGGCGGTGGGATTTTCTATTCAACGGTCGCTCTGCAGCTCTATGACATGCTTGGCATCCGCAAGGAACGCATCGATCCTGGGGAACCCTGGCAGAACTATGCAGAAACGTTGTTCTCGGTCCAGAGAAGGCTTGGAGATCACGCGTTCTCGAATGCGCGCACCTGGCCGGAGATCCAGCAGGCACACCAGACCTGGTGGCAGAACTACAACGGCGAGCACCATTCCGCCCATCGTGAGCGCCAGGACGGGCGACACAGCCCCTCTCTTGTGTTGCGTGGGGAGTTGGGGCGCACCTACCCCGAAGAGGTGCTCTCGCGGGCGCTGTACGCCACGCAGTTTACGCGCCATCTGGATCGGCATGGATATCTGAAGTTCAAACATTGGCGCTTTTTTGGGGAAAATGGGCTGGCCGGAGAAGAGGTTTCCGTGTGGGTCTATGAGAACACGCTCAAAGTTGAGCACCAGGCGACCACCCTCTCGCTGTATTCGGTTCGCCTTTCGCCTGATCAGCGGCAGATCACCGAAGTGAAGAATGCCCGCCGCCTGGAGACGCATTTTCGCAGCCCACAACTGGACCTCTGGCAACTCTCTGATACCGAGTGGTTGCTCGCGCTGCGGAGACCAGAGCCTGTCGCGCGGAAAAAACCGGGCAAGATCGTTCCTCTTGCGCGACAACTCCCGTTGCCTTCGTTTGGCGCAATCGGGTAGCCCACCAACGAATGACGATCCAGATGGGAAGTGGTAAATAAGGTGAAGAGCGAGCAGGTTTTAGGGCGAAGAGTGAGCAGTCGGCGCGAAGCATGAGCACTGGTATGCGCGTCACCTGGGAAAACCCCTCCACATCTAGCTTCATTCATCAATATCCTGTAAATTGGCTGCTTTGAGATGCGAGCGTCGGTGCATGTCCAGTTCATCCGTGGAGTGTGTTGTTGAAGAAAGAGGACGTAATGTTCATGATGTCATTCGATCCGCGAAAAAACATCTCGACATCGATCCAGAAGCGTATCTAACCTTTTGTCTCTTGACTCTCGTGCATTTCTGCCCTGCCTTTTGACGGCAGCAATCGCCTCCTCATTCGACATTCCTCGACAGCTCACAAGCCAGGCCGCAAGGACATGGCCTGTTCGACCTACCCCACCTGAGCAGTGAACCACCGTTTTCTCTTGGTGCTGATCTGCCTCAGTTAAAAATGGCAGAATCTGATCGATGAGTTGGACCTCTTCTGCGAGATGAAAATCAGCAATGGGAACCCAAAGCACGTTGTGTTTCCCAAACATTTGGCGATAGGTTCCCAGCAGATCGGAATATCCGTCCAACTGGCGGGAAGGTAATAAACAGAGAACGCGTGTGATGCCTTGTGCTTGCATAAAGGCAATCCAAGAGTGGACGAATGGAGAAGAAACATGAGAGAAAGGAAAACCGGGGCGACGCGCTCCAAAAACGAAAGGTTCCTGTTCAGAAGCGGCGCTGAAGCCACGCTCTGGACTGCTCATCCACTCCGCGAGTTTCGTGAAAACCGTGTTCATATGAGAGCTCTCTCCCTAATGGAGCGGCCCGCAATTTTGAACAGATCAATGCCAACGCCTGCCGGTGTGACCATCGGTCTCCCTCCTGCGCGAGCGGTCTATGAAGCATTTTCACGATCAGTCAGCCTGCGATGAAGAACGCAATTTACATCCCCCACAGGGAGTATACCAGATGGAGAGCGCGTTTCCCAGGTACATTCGTACCAGTGCTCATGCTTCGCGCCGACTGCTCACTCTTCGCCCTAAAACCTGCTCGCTCTTCGCCTTATTTACCAGGAAGCGCCATTGCTGTTGGCTCTGCTCTTCGGATATACTACTCATGCATTGAGTAATATCGTTTTGCATTGGGAGGCATGATGACATCTCTTCACCCCACCGAGGAGACGGTGCGCGAGGAAAAGCCACGATGGTTTACCCCTGGTGTGCGAGGTATTGGTCTGGCAAGTTTCCTGGCCGATGTGGGACATGAAGTCCCCACAGCCCTGTTTGCGTCCCTGGTGACGATCACGCTTCACGCGCCCGCTTCCGTGCTCGGACTCATGGAAGGGCTGGCTGATGGCCTGGCGGGATTGGCACGCTTCATTGGAGGCCCGCTGGCCGACACGCCATCCTCCCGTCGCCGGACAGCGGTTGGCGGCTATGTGTCTACCGCGCTCTTGTCTGCGCTCATCGGTGCGGGAACAGCGGTGTGGCAAGTGGCCCTCTTGCGCATGGCAGCCTGGGGTGCGCGTGGGCTCCGCGTCCCCGCGCGTAACGCGCTGCTGGCTGATATGGTTCCTGCCTCTGTCTATGGTCGCGCCTACGGGTTCGAGCGGATGATGGACAATCTGGGGGCGATTGGCGGGCCACTGCTCGCGCTTGGATTGGTCACGCTTGTCGGCGTTCGTACGGCCATTCTTCTCTCGGTCATTCCGGGCGTGCTGGCCGCGCTGGCCATGCTCTACGCCATTGGCCGTCTCCCTCGTGTGACGAGCCGCGAACGGACCCGGCTTACCATCACCGTCCGTCCGCTCCTGCGTGGACGCCTGGGACAGGTCTTGCTCGGCGTCAGCCTCTTTGAAGCGAGCAATGTGGCGGCCACCCTGCTCATTTTGCGGGCCACCCAGCAGCTCGTTCCCAGTCTCGGTCTTCAGACTGCGACGCAAGTCGGTATTCTCCTCTACGCGGGCTACAATGTGGCAGCAACGGTTGCCTCCCTTCCTGCTGGACGGCTCTCCGACAGCTTCGGCCCCCTTCGCATTCTCTTGGTAGGGGTCTTCTTTTTCTTGCTCGCCTATCTGGGTTTTGCCGAAAGTCGCCCCAATATTGCCATCCTGGCAGCCAGCTTCATCGTCGCCGGACTGGCTATCGGCTGCATCGAAACCAGCGAGCACGCGGCAGTCGCGACCCTTGCGCCCACCGACCTGCGTGGCTCGGCCTTTGGATTGCTGGCTGCCATCCAAAGCTTCGGCAATATCATCGCGAGCGGGATCGCCGGACTGCTCTGGAGTCTGGTTTCGCCCACTGTAGCCTTTCTCTACCTGGCAGCTTGGGCCGGGTTCTCCATGCTTGTGCTGAGCTTTCTCCTGGTGAAGAGAAAAACAGCACGGTAAAGCCGATCCAGGCGGCGCATCGATCTGGGAAACACCTTGTGGGAGGCTCCCGCGCGCCAAAATGAGCACACCCTCCACCGGGCACCAGCTTCCCCATCCATAGATCATCGCGAGAAGCTGCCCCTTCCTTCGCCTGATAGCAACCACGCGGCCCATTGGGCAGCTCACCCAGGTTCTCCCGATGAAGGCTTGATCGAAGATGGCGGCTTTAATCTGGCGGATATCCGTTGACCATTGCATGGGTCACTTCTTTCTCTCACATCCTCCCGGATGCTGATGCGCAGCTTGGGTAGCGTCGAGCACAAACAGTTGGTGGTACGGGGTAGGCGGACGAAAGAAAGTGTAGAGGTCTACCAGGATCTCGGTGGCGAGCGCGGCGGCGCAGGCGGCGTGGTAGACATAGAGGCTGGCATCATCCGAGAGAATGAGGGGATAGGCACCTAAGGCTTTGGAACAGTATGAGCATCGTTTTGAGAGACTCCTAATCCCTGCCCGAAGGCGTTGTTCGTCGTTGAAGATGAGCATATGGCATTCTCCTACACCAATTCTTGGAAACTGGCGCGGTCCTCACAGGACCCGCACTTGCTAAGAATGAGTGTAAGAAATGGCCTGGCGGTTGACAAGGCCCTTTGCCAGTTTGGACTCCCCAACGGCATAAAGCATGATACGGTCTACTCTCGGGTGAGTCGGTGTCCAGGGTGATGACAACAACTGTGTAACACAGATATGGCTCATGAAAGGTGAAAAGCTCGTAGATGGCTGTTTCTGTTCTGAGAAAAATCTCCTCCACCAAACAACTGTTCAGCGCTCTGGGACTGCCACTGCGAGGGCGTTGGAGCGACCGCAAGCCCAAACTCATGGGACACCTTCACCAATATGGGACCCAATGCCTGATTGTGGATGATGCGCATGATCTCTCTCTGGAACACCTGATGTTCATCAAGGAACTGACGGACCAGGGGCGTTTACAGTACGATCATCCGCTTGGGTTGTGCCTGGTTGCGGCTGGGCGCGGGGACACCATCCCACTCAAAGAAACCTTGGACCAGCCTGATCCCACATGGCTCCAATTCCGCCGCCGCCTCGACAAACTGGAACCGTTCTGCCGGGTTGCAGGCCACACCAGCGAAGAAGTCCGCGAGATCCTGGCCGCATTGGAAACGGTGTACCGTGAACTCTTTCCGCAGCTCAATTTGCGCCAATGGGGAGGCTCTATCTACACCTGGCTCACGCAACCGGTCCTCGACCCGGCCCACTCTGGCCGCGTGACGATGGATTACCTGATGAAGCTCGTGACCACTGCTCTGGAGTGGAGCTATCAGGCTGGGGAAACCGATGTGCGGGCAGAGACACTAGAAAAAGCTGCTCAACTGCTCGTGCTGCGCCGCGATACGCTTCGGATCATTGATGGAGCAGGACCAAGCGTCGAAGCCCTTCCATCGGAGTCCTCAGGCGTAGCCCAGGCGAGCGGAACGGAAGCAGAACAGATCTCTTCCCCAAATGCCCGGCGGCAGATCCCACCTTCGGCCCCCACAGAACAAGTGGATCAGGCTCGATCTCGGAAGAAGGCTGTGTCGCAGCCCACCACATCGACCAAATGCACGTTTTCCGGGGTGGTTCCCATTGACCTCAAGCGTTTTCTGGAGAGTGGTGTGACGCTTGTGGAATGTCCTGACTGTGCATGCACGCGCACCCTCGAACCACATGGTGGGGCCTTGCGGTTCAAGTCTCACGATAAACGCAAAACGCATACCCCAACGACTTCCCGACGATGGGCACGGATTGATTCGGTCTGGGATGTTATCGGCAGGTAAAGACGGATGGCGGATGCCTATGAAACCTCGAAAGCTTTGACTTGATAGATACCTTTCCTACCGGTTAGACCAAAACCTTGTCAGGATGGGCTACGCGGGTTTGCAGAGAGTGTGATTCCGCTCTTGGAAAAACAGGATTCTAGGGAAGAGAGAAGGATA
Source organism: uncultured Ktedonobacteraceae bacterium (assembly GCA_955652655.1). Classification (GTDB taxonomy): domain Bacteria; phylum Chloroflexota; class Ktedonobacteria; order Ktedonobacterales; family Ktedonobacteraceae; genus UBA11361. The sequence goes on from CATPCK010000913.1 coordinate 6,505, forward strand.
TCATGACACACCTGGCAGTCGTTCTGGTGCTGACCGCAGCGCTTTTTCATGCAAGCTGGAATTTTCTCGCGAAAAGGACTGGCAAGAGTCCGGGATTTGTGTGGCTCAACAGTACTGTCTCGGCCATTCTTTATCTGCCGGCTCTCGCTCTTTTTCTTCTCTTAACGAAAACGCAGATACAGGGAATGCAGGCGCTTTTTATTCTGATATCAGCCTGCTTGCAGGCTGGTTACTGCATCTTCTTACAACGCAGCTATGGCACAGGCGATCTCTCGCTTTCGTATCCCCTGGCTCGTGGAACTGGCCCCCTGTTCTCGACGCTGGGGGCCATTGTCTTGCTTGGAGAGAGACCGTCATTGGGCGCGCTGATTGGGATAGTGGCGTTGATTGGGGGGGTGATGTTCTTGATGGGCAATCCCTGGCAACTGCTGAGACAAGGCACGGATGCACGTGCCGCCATTGGATATGCGCTCCTCACCGGTCTCTTTATTGCTACATATACGCTGATTGATAAATACGCCGTTGGTGTCCTCCTGATCTCACCACTGCTGATGGATGGCGCCTCAACTATCGCGCGCTCCGGTTTGCTCATTCCCAGCGTCATCGGCAAGTGGGACGGTGTATGTACAACCTGGCGTACATATCGCCTGGAAGTACTGGGCGTGGCTATCCTTGGGCCGCTGGCCTATCTACTCGTCCTGTCTGCTCTGACTTTCAGTCCGGTCAGCCAGGTTGCACCGATGCGCGAATGCAGCGTCCTGATCGGCGCGTTCCTGGGAACCCGTTTGCTGGCAGAAAAACACGCGCGACGCAGGCTGATCTCGGCAGGAGTGATCCTGGTGGGGGTATTCTTGTTAGCCATCAGTTAAGCACACCCATGAGTACATCTGGCTGGCTCCTTGCTATGCGATCATACGGCGGCTCATATCCAGGTCTGGAACCGAGGAGAGTGAGGCGCTTCTGGTTCGATCTTTCTGAAGAGTGCTGTAGTCTTTTCGGAGCGGTTATTTACAACATTCCATGCTGATACCTCAGATGTGGAGCAGTTCGCCCAGGTACTTTCCGAGCACCTGCTCATGATTGGGGGCAAGTGCTCATGTTTGAGGGCAAAAGCTGCCCACATTTCGGGTCATTTACCACAACTCGTGGGGTCTTCTGCTGATTTGATGCAGCCCGTTTGCTTGACTCAGCAAAATTTTATGTGACAATCAAGAGAGAGGAGCGTTTCCACGACTTGCATGTCGTTTCTGAACAGGGAGCAAATACTCTATGAACTTTCAACCCCTTGTCCCAGAACTGAGTGTTTCTCATTTTGAGAAAAGCCTCTCTTTTTACACCGAAGTCCTGAAATTTCGCGTGGAATTTCAACGACCTGAACATCATTTTGCCTTTCTCTCCTACCAGGGATGCCAGCTCATGATCGCACAAGAGAATCCTGCCTGGAAAACGGGAAAGCTTGAGTATCCCTACGGACGCGGCATCAATCTCGCCATGCTGGTAGATACGCTTGACGTGCTCCTCCAATCGTTGCAGGAACACCACTACCCTCTTTTTGCCGAGCCAGCAGAACATTGGTATCGACAAGGGCAAATACTGCTTGGACGCCGGGAATTTCTCGTGATGGACCCTGATGGCTATCTCTTGCGATTTGCTCAATCACTGGGCGAGAGACCACTCTGAGCCCAGGAGCATCGCTGCTTTCATTGTTCCAGAACTGGACGACAAAGCGTGAAGGACGCGTTCTGTTCCCTTAAACAAGGGGTGGTGACTTCAGGAAGCCCTCAACCTGGAGCCACTCGCCAAACCGCTCAATCCAATGCTTGATTGGCAAGTCCTGCTGTATCATGTTCCAGTCATGACCTCCCTTTGAATAGCTGTGCAGTTCGACCTGACGGCCCGCGGCTTTCCAGGCGGAATACAAGTGCATGTTTCCATCCGGGATAAACGGATCGTCAGTGGCAAGAGCGATGAACAGCGGAGGGGCATCGGCTGCCACCGCGAAGGCTTGCCCATCACCAAGACCAGGAGTTGTCTCTGGCCAGATTCCCCCATGACTGGAAATCACCGCCGCAAAATTCGGACGACTGTCCGTCTCGTCCTGCAAGCTTGTCCCGATAGTGACGACCCCACCCGCAGAGAAGCCAAGCATGCCAATCCGCTGCGGATCGACGCCCCAGGTGGCAGCACGTCCCCGTACGACTCTCATGGCTTGCTTTCCGTCCATCACTGCCAGCGGTGCATGGACCTTCCTCTGCGCCCACATCTTTTCCTTCTGCTCCGCAATCTTTTCCTTTCCGAGCGTTTGCTCCAGGATGGAGGGAGGCGCAAACTGAAGCCGGAGCAGTGGCAGAAAGTCTTCATCGCTGCCTGTCTGTATGAGCCGGTATTTCAGGACAAAAGCCGCCACTCCTCGCGTGGTTAGCCACTGCGCAATATCGGTGCCATCGTCTTTGAGGGAGTAGAAGTGGAAGCCGCCTCCAGGGCAGATGACAGCGGCAGCTCCGTTGGCCACGGAGGGAACGGGCAGATAGGCCATCAAGGTCGGTTGCGTGACATTGCGTATGAGTTTGAGGTTGGTTCGAGGGATCAGGGTCTCCTGTTCAGGTTGTGACCAGTCTTCCGTTCCAGGAGCTTTCTCAGGCCAGACAAGTATGACCTCTGGCTGGGATGCACTCATGATCACATTTCTCCTTCCTGTTTTGTTGCTGCTGTAAGATCTGTGCTGGCGAATGTACCTTTCAGATTCCAGTAAGGAATTTCATAGACTTCCTCAAAAGC
>CATPCK010000914.1 GCA_955652655.1 uncultured Ktedonobacteraceae bacterium
GAAAATGAGTAGTCAAAGCCTCCCTTTACAAAATACCACCCGTGGTGAGAATGAAGCGAGGAACGGAGATCATATTGCTTCAGACAGACCGACTGATCCACCTGCGGATAATGGAAAACGAATCAAGGCAATTACACCATTTTGGCACGAACGGTTGGTTGAGATAAGCCTGGTCTTATCAATGGCAGCGTATTATGCTATTGGTAATGAGCATCTCGGTACAGGTTTCCTCTTTTCGTTAAATCCGTTGTTATCTCTACCGTTTTTGCTGGTATTCGTGGTACTATGCTGGTATCGTTTACCAATTGCCATAGCATTACTTCCTTTGACATTACCCTTCTATTTCTACCAAAAGACGATATTTAACCATTACTCTTTTAGCCTTGCCGAGATAACTCTGGCTATCTGTCTACTGGTTGCGCTGTTACAACTTGCGCTCAGGAGAAGTAGTTGGTCATACTGGCTTTCGTGGCGAGAGTTGCGAGACCGCCTGGGGCCATTTTCTATCCCAATATTTGTTTTCTTTCTAGCTGCGACACTTTCAATATTCGTAGCGTATGATAAAGTTTCAGCTCTGCGTTATTATCGTGAAGAGATAATTAATCCACTTCTCTACGTTTTGCTTGCTCTCTACTATCTGCGTTCACGCAATGATGTGACACGTTTATTACTTGCGATGTTGAGTACCGGGTTGATGGTAGCGTTAATTGGCATGATCCAGTTCATTTTCTTTAGAACCACCTTACAACTCGAGTCGGATGGCGTACGCCGCGTTCATGCCATGTATGGCAGCGCAAATAGCATCGGATTGCTCTTTGACTATGTATTGCCTATTGGATTTGCATGGATTGCCGCGAAATCACCGTTCATGCTGAATACGTGGGCCTTCTGGAAAAAGAGGCTATTTGCTGTTGCTGTTTGTTTACCAATGCTCTATGTGCTACTCTTGACGCAATCACATGGAGCCTGGATAGCCATTGCTGTTGCTGCCATTTTTATTGCTGCGCTTTCACTCCGCAAGCGCAGAGTGTTATTGATAGCTTTACCCATTTTCCTCATTCTCTTGGGATTCACTCTTTTTCTTTATCATGGTCGTATCACTACCTTTATCTTCGATACCCATATCGATGTACATCACGTGAGTACAACGACCAAACGCCTCTATTTGTGGAGGAGTGCGCTAGATATGATTCATGATAGCCCCTGGTTTGGCTACGGCATGGATAACTGGCTCTGTCACTATAGCCTCAATAACATTTGTTTTACACCTCAACTACATCACTACCTGATTGCTCGCGACCCTGTAACTCATGTCGTGACCGATCTCAGGTTCGAGCCAAATTTGTCTCACCCACATAATATTTTTCTCCATGTGTGGGTAAGTATCGGTATCTTTGGCCTTTTAGCGTTTATCGTAGTATTGATACTCTTCGCCTGGCTGTTTATACGGATGCTGAGAAACCTGCGTGCTAACGAGACAAGGGAGAGTTTGCTACTACAATGGCTGACAATTGGCGTCGGTGCCGCAATGCTTGCTGCCATGGTTCAGGGGCAAGTCGATAGCGCATTCCTGGAACAAGATTTAGCCTTCTGTTTCTGGATGGTGGTTGTGGCACTCCTGCTGCTCCGCGTACACTCTGGAACCTCCTGGAGAGGCCGGGTAAAGCCTGAGACTTGAAGTCGTTTGCTAGAAACTATACTGCAACCTTTCCGCTCATTGCTTACCTCTAACAAAAAGTATTCGCTGTATGAAGGTTACAGGATCCTACGACGCTGTAGGCATTTTGTGTAGTAGCTCACTTTTTGAAGGCGATACAGTTCATTGTTCCGCTTTTTCTCCTCAACTATACTCTGTGCAAAGATCATTTTGTCGAGGAGATAGAATGCCCATGTTCACCACATTTATCGATATCTCAGTTCCCACGTTACTGACCTGGCTGGCATGCCATTTTGTTGGTGATTTTGCCTTTCAAAGCACCTGGATGAGTGTCGAGAAGGGGAAAAGTTGGGAAGTAAACTTTTATCATTGTGCCACCTATACTGCTGTATTCTTGCTCATTGTACATCCCTCCATCCTCGCCGTCGTTGCGCTGTTTGGTACTCACTTTGTTGTTGATCCACTCAAGGCGCGCTATAAAGTAATCGGGCCAATCTGGGTCGATCAATTGCTCCATATTCTGACGATACTGCTGATTTTGGGCCTCAAGTTTTGACGACAGAGGCTACCTGGTACCTTCTAATGCTCTTCCGCTTATTCCTCCTAAAATGTCTTCACATCTCGTTTAGTTCCATGTATTGCTTTTATGGGATGTCGTGAACTTAAACGTAAACGGGGTGTTTGTATGTCTGATCTTGAAGGCATTATGCTGAGTGACTATTTCCTCTTGCAATGTATCAGTAAGGGAGGGATTGCAGACGTCTACCGAGCGCGTCAGAACGGTGAAGGTAATTATGAGGTGGCGGTTAAAGTCTATCGTCCTGGTTATGCTGAACGCGATTCCTTTCGTGAATATTTTATGGCTGAGGCGGAGAGGATCGGCCAGTTTGATCATCCGAATATTTTGCCTTTTCTTGAATTTGGCGAAGGAGAAGGGTTGCTCTATGCTGTTACACCCTTTGTAGCTCCTGGCACGCTGGAAGGCCTTTTGAGGCGCGTGGGAGGAAGATTTTCCGCCTTGCAGGCTTTGCCGATTATACAGCAGGTATGTGGCGCAGTGCAGTATGCGCACGATCACGATGTGATTCACGGCAACATTAAACCGGGCAATGTCTTCGTGGCGACGGATGGTCGTATGCTCCTCGCTGATTTTGGTATTGCCCGAGGTTATGACGACAGCCAGCAGTCTCTTACCCGTGTTGGTTGGGGGTCTGCGGAATATACAGCGCCTGAACAATCGCTAGGAGTGTTGCGACGTTCAAGCGACATCTATGCTCTGGGGGTGCTACTTTATCGCGTGCTCGCCGGTCAACCTCCTTTTACAGGACAAACGCCGGTCGAGGTACTGCTTAAGCATGTGCGCCAGCAGCCGCCATCGGCGCGTTTGATCGTACCAAGCATTTCTGATGCCGTGGATGAAGTTATACATAAGGCGATGCAGAAACGTGCTGATGATCGCTTCTCCTCTGCGGAAGAATTAAGCAATGCCTTCTTAGCTGCAGTGACCGTTGCACCTGTCGCCTCTCCTGTAGCAAAGACTGTTGCTGGCCTCTCCAGGCCGCAAACGATATCCCAAAAATCTACTTCTGTAAGCAACCCACTGACACCTGTGCCCTCACCTGGCACATCATTGATGGGAGTTGATCCGCAGACACCCGTGCCCGCCCATCTCGCCTTTTCCTCGTCTTCAAAGGCTTTAAAGGAAACGTCACAGCAATCCACAACTGCTACGAATAGTGATGGTTCAGAAAACACAGAGATTCGCCAGAAAGATGTCCTGGGAGAGAACTCTGCTGCTGGCAAACCTCGTTTCTGGACGGTGGACCCCGACCCTGTCGAGTGGTCGCCCATCACCAATGCAAAAGTGAATTCAATACCATTGACCGCTGATGCTTACCTGAGCAATAAATCAGTAATGATGGAGCCAGAGGTTCAGTCTCTTGCCCCTGTGCCTCAGTCTGCAAGGAAAGAAGGAGAACATAATGATGAGAAAGCGCCGAGCGCGCTGGCAGCACATCTGAAAAAACTCTTACCAGTGGTCGTCGTCATCTTGTTATTACTCGGCCTGTTAGGGGCGTTGCTCTCGTCGTTCTACTTTCCGGGAGATAAGTCAGGTGCCTTTTTGATGCCGCATCAAAGTAGTGAGCAGAGCGCGAAAAGCGTGTTGAGCGGTCAAGTGGTGAGCAGCCGTGGTGCCGGGATGAATATCCTGAGTGCGCAGTCACAGCACAGGCGTAATACTTCAGAGCATCTTACATTTTGAGAGGGTAGTGATGGCAGAGCTTGCAGGTATATTGGTAGGGAACTATTTCTTGCTGGAGTGTCTGGCCCGTGAAGGTTTGGTAGAGACATATTGTGCTCGCCCCACGACAAGGGGTGGTTATGACGTTGTATTACGTTTATTCAGGCCAGAGTTTCCCGAACCTACATCTTTCCATGAACACTTCGCTGAAGAAGTGGAGAAAGTATGGCGTTGTCACCATGTACATATCCAGCCCCTCCATGAATTTGGGACAGGCGATGATTTACAATACTGCGCGACACTGGTCACGGAAGCAGAGACTTTAGAGCAATATCTGAAACGCCAGCCCGAGCGGTATCTACCAATTCCAACTGTGATGAGCTACGCCAGTCAATTATGCGACGCCCTGCAGCATGCCCACGAGCGAGGCATTGTACATGGCAATATTCAGCCCTCGAGTATCTTGATGGCCGCGTCAAGATCATCTCTTGCTCACTCATTTTAGCATGAGGCGCGCCTATCACGAGGGCGGGCCCATAGTCATGCAGGTCAATGAGGGGAATGCAGCCTATGTCGCTCCAGAACAGGCATTAGGAATGTTACGCCCTGGCAGCGATGTTTATGCTATGGGTGTTCTGCTCTTTCGCCTGTTAAGCGGCGAATTGCCATATGATGGTGAGGATGCCGAAGAAATTACCTTAAAGCACGCCAATGAGCCAATTCCATCGCTGTGCGCCCTCCGACCAGATATTCCCGAGGAACTGGAACAGGTTGTGCGCGTGGCACTTTCGAAACGTCCAGAGGCCCGTTTTGCCAATCCAGCTGCATTGGCCCGGGCGCTGCGCTCTGCCATGATACCGGAAAGCCAGCTTGTCATACGCGCAGCGCCTGCACGCCGCATCACAGTCCGGTCGCGCCGCACACGCTTTAGCTGGTCGCGTGTAGCATCCTTTCTCACCCTATGTTGGGTATGCCTATGCTTTTTTCTGGTTACGACGTGCTTGCATCACGCGGTATTCTTCCATGACCCTGGCATGTTCGGGTGAGCGCAGGCAGTCCTCCTGTGCCACGATAAGTGCAGCCATTTGCGCGGCGGTGTCCTGTTCGAACGCTGCGTCAATCTGCTCTTTGGTGTGCAAGAGGGCAGTAAACGGGATGTCCAGTAATTCGCGGGCGATGGCCAGGGCACATTCGTCGAGCTGATCAGGATCGACCACCTCGTTGATGATTCTCAAGGCATAGCCTTCTTCGGGAGTGAAACGGTGGCCAAGTAGGCAGAGTTGCTTGGCGGGACCAGCGCCAATGAGCCTGGCAAGGCGCATCGGACCTAAAGCAGCAACAACGCCTTCTCTGACAGCGGGGATACTGAGTACAGCATTGGTAGCTGCAATGCGCAGATCACAGGCGAGAGCGACTTGTAGGCCACCTCCCAGGCAGTAGCCATGTACTGCCGCGATGCTGATAGCTTTGAGGTTAGCCAGTGTAATAACGCCACGTTCCCAGGTCTCAAACCAATCGATGGTGAGATTTCCTTTGGCCAGTTCTTTGGTATCCAGGCCGCTACAAAAGGCGCGACCTTCACCGCTGACAATAACCACGCGCGTCTCGGCACTCTGTGCTAAATAGTCAGTAGCGGAAACAAGGTCTTGCACCCACGTCCAGTTGGCAGCATTGAGGGCTTCTGGACGATTGAAACGCAAGCGCGCCAGGTGACCATCCAGTTCGCAGCGCATCGTCTCGAGTTCTAACGTTGGCATAGAACAATTCTCCTGCTATCTTGAAAAGTGGTACGCTTACAGCTTTCTAAGATCGACTACCCTGCGGAGTTTTCCACCTTCACTACGAGGTATCGTACCTGGCACCATAAGTGTGACTTTCATATTTAAGCCGATTATACCTTTGATCTCGCTTTGAATGCTGTCGCGCAGGTTACGCATCTGGTGGTCGGCTTCCAGAATATCTTCTGACCATGCCTCCTGAGTGATCTCACGAAAGACATCTTCGGCCACTTCTACCTTGACCTCGACGTCGTCGAGTGTCCCTTCGCGTTTCACCACGACCTGGTAGTGTGGAACCACTTCAGGAATGCTCTTCAGCACCTCTTCTATCTGAGTGGGATAGAGATTTGCACCACGTATGATCAACATATCGTCTGCGCGACCCCTGATGGAGCCCATTCTGACATGCGTTCTGCCACAGGCGCATGGCTCATGCGTAAGGTAAGTGATGTCGCCAGTCCAGTAGCGCAGAAGGGGCATAGCCTCCCTGGTCAGGTGAGTGAAAATCAGCACTCCTTCCTGTCCATCGGGCAGTGGTTCGCCTGTGTTGGCGTCGACCACCTCAGGATAGAAGTGATCCTCCCAGATATGGCTACCGGCACGACCTTCGATACATTCTTGTGAAACGCCAGGGCCAATAATCTCGCTCAGACCATAGAGGTTGGTCGACCTGACTCCGAGGTTGGCGTCAACGTTCGCGCGGATGGTTTCTGTCCAGGGTTCCGCTCCAAGCAGGGCATACTTGAGACTGAGGTCCTGAGGTGTGATACCCATCTTTTTGAATTCTTCTCCCAGGGTTTGAGCGTAGGAGGGGGTACAGCAAATAACTTCTGGTTTTAAATCGAGGATCAGGGTGATTTGTCGCTGCGTCATGCCACCTGAGACAGGTACCACGGTCATACCCAGCTTCTCCGCACCGTAGTGTGTTCCGAGTCCGCCGGTGAAGAGACCGTAGCCATAGGCATTGTGTAGGAGCATGCCAGGGCGCGCACCAGCTGCAATGAAGGATCGGGCCATGACTTCAGAAAAAATATCTATGTCGTTGCGTGTGTAACACACAACGGTGGCTCTCCCGGTAGTGCCGCTGCTTGCATGGACTCGTATCGTCTGTTCGCGTGGTACGGCGAGCATGCCAAAGGGATAGTGATCTTTCAAGTCCTGCTTTCTGGTGAAGGGCAATCCGGGTAAATCCTCAACTGAGCGAATGTCGCCGGGCTGAATGCCCAGCTTTTTAAATTGTTCCTGGTAGAAGGGAACCCGCTCATAGACGTAGCCGATTATCTGGCGCAGTTGTGTGTCTTGTAGCTCTCTGAGTTTGTCGCGGGGCAGGGTTTCAAGTTCGTTGTAATACATCAATGCTTTCCTTGCCTCCCTTATTCCTGTGGTTCACGACTACGTTGTCCCAACAGTAGAGTGCCAACCTCATTGTAGGGGGACTGTACCAGAGTCGTCAAGTGGAAAAAAGAGCTACTGGACTGTTAAACGTCATTTGATGGTGAGGGATATGGCGGGGGCAAGCCCCATAAGCGCGAACGTAAGGTGGGAGGCCATGGCGGGGGCAAGCCCCGCCACTACATTTTAGTCATCGAAATGAGATTGACAAAGCGCTAGATCTGTATTTCCAATTTCAAGGTGCTATGAGTCTCTTCTCTCTTAAGCGGGCAAAAGCGGAAAGAGCATTGCTCTATGCACCTGGTTTCTGGAACTGGTCTTTTGATTTTGTGCTAAGAAAGCGTATTTGTCAGAGAGGGTTCGGCCTCTACTTCAGGCGATTCACCAGGCGTATCGTTGGATGCTGCTTGTGTTGATTTATACGAATATTTGTCGGCGCGACCGCCGGGGAAGAGGAACATGAGCGCTACGCCAATGACGGCGATAGCGAACACCAGAGCGTATACCCAGAACAGGCTCTGTGAGAAGGCAGACTGTAGTTGATGCAAAAAGTCGATTGGTAAAGAGTTTCGTATATCAGGGGTCAGGAGCAC
>CATPCK010000915.1 GCA_955652655.1 uncultured Ktedonobacteraceae bacterium
CATCTCTTCTTTACAGGCCATCGAGAGAATAGCAAAAACGAAGAGCCAGGCAGTGCGGCGCGTATACATAAAATACAGGGTAAAGAGCAGCAGGGCGCTGGTCAACGTGACCGCGTGAAAATCGAAGATTTCTGCTTGTTGCAGCGTGGGATAGAGCAAATACAGGACGGCGATCCCCACTGCCGCGAGTTCGTTACGCAGTCGCAGACGTGCCAGCCAGAAGGCAGGAAATGCGCCACCTGCTACAACCAGGGTTTGCAAGACAAGCAGTGTTTTAGGGCTGGAAACGATCAGATAAAACAGCGAAACCAGGACAAGAATAGGTTCAAAATGGATGGCAAAGCGCGAAACACCATTCAAACTAGTACAGTTGGTATCGCTGACAATATTGCATACCGTCTGATGCAAGAGCTGCCCATGTGTCAGACTCCAGACAGCCTGGTCCATTGTGCCCAGGTCTTCTGCGGGCGTGAGATAGGCATCCTGTCGCCCGAGATGCAGAAGAATAAAATACACGGAAAAGAGGACAACGATCAGCGCGACCAGGCTGGACGCCAGCCAGAAGAAGCGAGTGCGAGGCATGGGTTCGGGTACGGGATAGAGATAGAGCCGATTGCGCCATACAGCTAAACGTTTTCGCCACGTCATATAATTCACCTACTGTTTACCTACTGTTCGGCGTCCTTCTTATTGCTCCGCTACCTAATAGCACCCACATTTAAAAGATTGATACAACTCTTCAGGTGCATGAAAGCGAAACACGACGCTCCCTTTTTTCTGATTTGCCTGCAGCCACTTCCATCGTCAGTCCCAACGGTCACAGAAAGATTGATCCTCTCTTTGTCAGGCGCAGAGAAGAATTCATTTCGGCCCATTCTCGTGTTTTTCGACGTAGTTGTCAACGGTAATTGTGCTTAACCTGAAAAGGCTACCAGTTGCGCAGCGGGTAGCAGAGCCAACTTTGCTTCATCATAGCATGTATCGCAGCTATTCCTAATCTATGTCTGTACTGCGGACTGCTCGGGAACTTTGGGGGGAGTCGGATCATTTTCTTCCGGGGGAAACTCTTCGGGATGTCTCGCTTTCCATTCTTTCCAGATGGCGACAATGTAGATTTGCGCGCAAGCCGCCAGTGGAACGGCCAGCAGGGCGCCAAAGAGTCCAAATAGTTGCGCCAGCGCGATCAGGGCAAAAATAGAGATGACAGGATGTAGTCCGACGGAACGACCAAGGATACGCGGAGCCAATACCTGGCCATCCAGCACTCCTTGCATAAAGGTGACAAAAATCGCGTAAATGAGTGCAACCTGCCACCCCTGAGTAAGCGCAAAGAGAATCCCAATTGCCCCTGAAATATAGGCGCCGACGACTGGAACAAATTCTAAGATAAAAACGATTACGGCAATGAGCACCGCAAAGGGAATGCCAATGAAAAATGCACCAATACCGATAAGGAGACTCATCAACGCGGACAGCAGCAGTTGACCTCGAACGAAACCACCCACTGTTTGTTCCAGGGTAGATAACACAAAGTCAATACGCTCGTGTTGCTTCAGGGGCGTTTTATGTCTGAGCCAGTTTATCACGCGAGGGCCATCAGACAAAAGGTAGATACTAAACGACGCAACGATAATTACATTGATGAACAAAGAGAAAATGCTGCTTACGAATGGAACAACGCTAGTGATGACATTTCCCATCTGGCCCAACAATTGTTGCACTGAGGACTGAAGGAATTTATTCGTAATACCTACATTGTTTAGAAAATCAATGAGGGCTGGATAATGTCCTGCCTGTACCGCTACAATGAATTTCTCTACGGCCTGAGCGAGTTGAGATAACTGTGTGATAGCGGTAAACATCACATAAAATATGATGAAGGCCAGCGAAACGAGCAAAAGCAGGAAAACAACGAGGATTGCGAGGGGCCGCGGCATGAAGCGTTGAAATATTTTTACAAGTGGGTAGAGGATATAGGCAATCAGCAATGAGATGACCAGTAAAATAATTGAGTCAATGATACGTCCAAGGACATAGAGGATGACTCCTCCGATGGCAATCCAGGCGAGGATCGTCAAGGCGAACAGGAAACGGCGCAGCCAAACGGCATAAAAAGGTGCGTTGAGAGGTGAGGCTTTGGAAAGATCAGGGGACGAAGACATTGGAAAGGACCTCCTCTGCGATCGTTCTTAGGGGCTGGACATGCAGCCCCCAGGAACCCTGACTCTTAGCCGCGGCGAACAGTACGGTCATTATCACCCGTGGAAGACGGCCGCGATTGCTGAGGTTGGGACTGTTGAGTCCACCCCTGCTGAGGAGGATATTGTTGGGGTTGGGGCTGCTGATTCCAAGGTTGTTGAAGAGGCTGCTGGTTCAAACCCTGTTGCGGTGGTTGAGGCGCTGATTGCATGGTAGCAGTTTGATTTGATGCATGAGCGGCGCGTGCAATGCGGTCATTGCGAATATGTATCCAGATATAGAGGCCAACAAGAAGGACCAGAGCCAGGAGTATGACAATCTCGAAGCTGCGGAAGTATGGAGTAATTTTCTCAAGATGGGCTCCCAGGACGGTACCTAGATAGGCTAAGAGGAGACACCAGGGAAACGAGCCG
>CATPCK010000916.1 GCA_955652655.1 uncultured Ktedonobacteraceae bacterium
ACCGGACATGATACAGGTGAAGCAATCTTTCATCCTAACTGTGGGTCAATTCAGCAGGTTATAGCCAGGATGTTCGCACTTGGCAGTAAGGCCAGATGCAATGTCCAGGCTAACAACAATGCCAACACACCTGTGCTGGCTCAAACAACGCAGCCATTTGGCCCAGCTGTACCAGCCACTACAAACTCATGGCAGGCAGCAAGCCAGCTGGCCAGTATGAGCCTGCATGGAACAAGCACTGATGATCCATTTGGTATGCGCAGCCTCCTTGACCTGTTGTTATTGGTCGTGTTTGAGTCTCCAGCAGCTTTACAATTATGAAAAACCAATGTGGACGCGGTGGCTCGTTCGGGAATAGTGCTGATGCTTTGAAATAGGACAAACATGATGAAACGATATATTCCATGGCATATATGCTTCTTGCTAGTGCTCCTGGCACTGTCCTTACAAGGCTGTCTTGGTATCGGCGGTAATACCAGCAATCAAAACTTTAAATCGGTCAACACCGGTAATGGCAAGACACTACAGGTCAATACCAGCAACGAGGCGCTTTTCAAAGGGAAATTGTATTTTACTCAGGGACACGTGCTCTTAGCCATGGATGGCTCACGCAATGTTCGCGCCTTGACATCCAGTAAAGAGTTTGTGAGTGACCCTTCGGTCTCGCCTGATGGCCGTACGCTCGCCTTCATCGTGCGTTATAAATATTCCTCTGACCTGGTCTCGATGCCCGTCGATGGTACACACTGGACGATCTTAAAAAATGGGAGTGGCCAGTATATCGCTAACCCACCATACCCGGCGCCTAAAAGTACCCACAAATGGTTTTTTCAACCATCCTGGGAAGACAACACACACCTGCTCTTCTTGAGCGATCTCGAGAAATCAACGGTAAATCCAGGCGTCGATTCACAACTTCTGGACTTACAGGTTTTTTCAACCTCCAAAAATAACCCGAATGACGTCCAGGAAGTCGCTTACGCGGCATACGGTGACGGTGGTGACCGTGACCCCAGTTATCGACCCCAGCATAAATATCAAGTAGTTTTCACGCGCTATTCGTACGACAGCTCACAGACGCAGCAGGTCATCCAGATCTTCTTGATCGATGCGAATGGAATTGTCAATCATCCCAATGCCGGTTTTCGGCCCGGTGTCGGTGTATATGATCCGGCGGTAGCACTGACACCTCCTACGACCAGCGTACAAAATTTGATGCCAGCCTTCTCGCCCGATGGCAACCAACTCGCCTACATACGGCGCATTGATGCTTCCCATATGGGACTGTATGTGATGCCGGTGCCCGATAACATCACCGCATTTCCTATTACTTCTACCGAGCAGAAAAAAGCTTTACAGCCATATGCAAAGTCATCCCTCATCGTTGAAGGACAGTATGTCGGTCAGCCTGTCTGGTCACCAGATGGAAAGCAGATCGCCTATGTATCCTTCGACAACAATGAGTTCAATATCTGGCTGGCGAATGTGCAAGTTGATGCCAAAACCGGAGCATACAGTTTGAAAGGCAATCCTGTGCTTCTTACCAGTGGCGGCGTTGACGCTGAATCCCGCCCGGCATGGACGAATTAAATGAAACCGTTGAGCGGTTGGATTTCAGGTACGCGACCCTTGAAATCCAACCGCTCAACGGTTTCATGCTACATGGCCCATAGAGTTGACTGCTTACACGTGCATTGGTATACTTCTCTCATGGAGAGAAACGTACAGTACATATAATTCCCAGGTCGCTTGAGGTAATACGTTGAATCATTTTGAAGGCAAACCGCCGATTGCAGGAAGATACGAGATTCGCGAACATATCGCGACAGGTGGTATGGCTAGTGTCTACAAAACCTGGGATCACCGTGTTGAGCGTATCGTTGCTATTAAAGTTTTACGCACCCTTGACAAGAACGATCTACGCGCCGTCGAGCGCTTTCGCCGTGAAGCTCGCGCCGCTGCCGCGCTCACTCACCCCAACGCCGTCACCATCTTTGATTTTGTTGAGGAGTGGGGCCAGTACTTTTTGGTAATGGAATATATCAATGGCCCGACATTGAAGCAGCTGATTGGACAAAGTCGCCAGTTGCCGTCGCTCCAGGCCATGGATATCGCGGCCCAGGTCTGCGATGTCCTGGAAGTAGCCCATGCACGCGGCTTTATTCATCGTGATATAAAACCACAAAACATTATGCTGGCGTGGGGTGGTGGAGCGACAAATGGTGAACTCAATGGAGAAAGACCCCTCGTCAAACTCACCGATTTCGGCATCGTGCGTGTCCTGGAAGAGGGCGGACTGACCAATAGCGGCATTGTGCTTGGCACCGCTGATTACCTCTCTCCTGAACAGGCGCGAGGTGAAACGTTAACAGCCTCTTCGGACCTCTATTCACTTGGTGTGGTCATGTTTGAAATGTTGGCGGGGCGTCCTCCTTTTATTGGTCCAACCGCGGTCTCTATCGCTATGCAGCATGCATCGGCGAATCCACCCACTTTGCGACAGTTTAATCCCACTGTTCCGCTTGCAGTTGAAAAAATTATCATGAAAACATTGGAGAAGGAGCCAGTCGATCGCTTCCAATCGGCAGCGGAGATGCAGCTGGCACTTCGACTCTGCGCGAAAGAACTCACACGCGCTAACCTGGCCAGCCGTGTCTCCATCAAGGGCGTGGATGGTAGGTTACCCGCGCAAGCTCAGCCAAACACGTTCGTAGGCTCTGATATCCCATCGAGCAAAAGAGGGCAATATTCATCCTGAGGCGACCATTATCCTGTAAGACGCAGAGCAGATCATCGCGGGAGTATGTTATTTTCTCTTTTTTGAGAGTTCATTTTTGAAAGTTCATGTAGAATGACCACAACGGTCAACTTGTCACCAGGAAAGTATTATCTATGCAGCGCACTCAAGTCAGCACAAACCAGGCACCCGCGGCTATTGGCCCCTACAGCCAGGCTATCCGCTGTGGCCAGTTTGTCTACACCTCTGGTCAGATCGCCCTTGATCCAGCAAGTGGTCAGCTCGTCAGTAAAGACGTACAGGCGCAGACACATCGCGTTTTGCAGAATCTGCAGGCAGTTTTAGCGGAGGCAGGAACCTCACTCGCCAAGGTCGTCAAAACAACCGTCTTTCTGACACGTATGAGTGATTTCCAGGCCATGAACGCTGTCTACGCGACGTATTTCAACGGCCTGACCCCAGCACGTTCAACGGTGGCCGTCGCGGAACTCCCGCGCCAGGCGCTGGTCGAGATTGAATGCATCGCTCTCATCGAAGACTAACCACGGGAGATTGCCAAGTGAATGCAGCAGCTATATGGCGTACCATGCTCGAGCGTTTGGAGACCGCACCTATTGACGATGTAAGTAAGGCGTGGTTGCAATCTGCTCATCTCACGGACGCCCCCAATGTAGGGGCAGACGATATCGATGCTGCCTCTCTCGCTCCACAGGAACAAGCCATGTATTTCATGCTGCAAGTGCCGGGCAGTCTTGCTCGCGACGTTATCAGCACGCGCTGGCGACGTTCCATTGAAGATATCTTGATGGATATTACCGGTCAGCCGGTTGCTATCAGTGTGACCGATGCGATGGATGATGGCTACTCCGAGCGGGAGATGAATTATCGCTCCTCAAGCAACTACGCCTACTACGAATCGCCTGTGAAGTTATCCCAGCACAATGAGCAACAATACATGGGGTATGGCGCCTCCGATTCTTTAGAAGAGTGGGATAACGAACAGCGAGCGAACATCTTGATGCATAATCGCCTCAATCCTCGTTACACGTTTGATGCATTTATCGTGGGCGGCAGCAATCGCCTGGCCCACGCGGCATCGCTGGCTGTGGCAGAGGCACCAGGCGAATCGTATAACCCTCTCTTCTTATACGGCGGCGTTGGTCTGGGCAAGACGCACCTCTTGCACGCTATTGGGCACCAGGGTGTGCAGACCGGCCTGGCGGTGCTCTACGTCTCTTCTGAACAGTTCACCAACGAAATTATCAATGCTATTCGTTATCGCACCACCGAAGAGTTTCGCGCCAAGTATCGCTCGGTCGATATCCTGCTGGTGGATGATATTCAATTCATCGCGGGCAAAGAATCGACCGAGGAAGAGTTCTTTCATACGTTTAACAGCCTGCACGAGATGAGCAAACAGATCGTGATCTGTAGCGATCGCCCTCCCAAGGCGATCGTGAGCCTGGAAGAGCGCTTGCGTTCGCGTTTTGAATGGGGTCTCATCGCCGATATCCAGCCGCCGGACCTGGAAACGCGTATGGCCATCCTGCGCGTCAAGGCAGACCTGCTGCGCTACCGCATTCCCGACGACATCATTGCCTATATTGCAGGGCGAGTGCAGACCAATATCCGTGAATTAGAGGGCTGTCTCAACCGGCTGATGGCTTACCAGCAACTCCATCACACCGATCTCACGATGGATGTGGCCCGCGCGGCCATGACATCGCTGGGCAACGACAACAGGGAATCGCGCCTGAATGGCAAGCAGATTGCCCAGGCCGTGGCCGAATACTACCATATTTCAGAAGAGGCCATGTGTGGGAAGCAGCGCGACAAACATATCGTGATGCCGCGCCAGATAGCTATGTACCTGATACGCCAGGAAACACAGGTCTCCCTCCTCGAAATTGGTCAACTTTTTGGTGGGCGTGACCATAGTACGGTTCTGCACGCCTGCGAGAAGATTGATCGCGAAATAAATATCAACCCCACCCTGCGGCGTGAAATCGTTGCCATCCGCGAACAACTCTTGAGAGAATGAATTGTGGTTACAGGGACAGGGCGACCCTCGCGGTCGCCCTCCGGTGCACACATATTTGTTTGAGCCTGATGAACCACAAGGAGCAGCATGTTATCATTTACGACCTACCTGATTGACCTGGACGGCGTCATCTACCGTGGCAATGCATTATTGCCCGGCGCCAGGGAATTCGTTGACTGGCTGCAGGCGCATAACAAAAAATTCCTCTTTCTCACCAACAATTCGTTTGCCAGTGAGACGCAGGTGTTGGAGAAGCTTGAACGCCTCAGCATTGCCACCGACGCGGCGCACCTGCTGAGCGCCGGGCAGGCTGCGGTACAGAATATTGCCCGTCGCTTTCCCGCGGCTGTCGTCTATGTTGTAGGTGAGCCGCCCCTCATCGACCTGGTACAGCAACATCACCTGCAGATTGCTCCCCTCGAATCACATCAAGCCGACGTGGTACTGGTAGGCCTGGATCGTCATTTCGACTATCAGAAGTTGACCGGAGCCGTGATCGCTATCCGTACGGGCGCGCAATTTATTGCTATCAATCGCGACGCGCTCTTGCCCGTCGCGAACGGCTACGTACCGGGTTGTGGCACTATGGTAGCGGCTATTGAAGCAGGTAGTGGGATCACACCACAGGTCATAGGGAAGCCGGAGCCGACGCTCCTGCAAGAGGCGATGCACCAGTTGCAGAGCCAGCCCGAGGAAACAGTGATGATTGGCGATAGCCTGGCAGTCGATATCCTGGGAGGGAAAGCCGCCGGTACCCATACCCTCCTGGTGCTTTCAGGCAACGATTCGCGTGAAAGTGCCGCGAAATCTCCCATCAAACCCGACTATATTTATCAAGACGTAGCAGCATTACTGGCAGATCTGAAGGGGTAGAGATGCGGTTATGTAATGTATCAACTATACATGATGACATGAAAAGAGAATAATTAGCTATGCCCACACCACACGTTGCACCATATGGCTCCTGGAAATCACCTATAACCTCGGATTTGATTGTTACCGCGACAATTGGCCTTGGATCAATCATACTCGATGATCCGGATATCTATTGGACCGAGTTACGCCCCTCGGAGGTCGGCCGCAATGTTATCGTGCGGCGAACGCCGGATGGACGGATAAGTGATGCGCTTCCCGCTCCATTCAATGCGCGCACACGAGTTCACGAGTATGGCGGGGGCTCCTGCGTTGTTCACGATGGCACGATTTATTTCTCAAATGATGCCGATCAGCGGGTTTATCGCCTGGATCCAGGTTCCGCTCCACGACCAATCACGCCGGCAGAGAATCTGCGCTATGCCGATGCCGTGATTGATAGGCAGCGCAATCGCCTGATCTGTGTGCGTGAGGATCAAACTGTTGCTGGCCGCGAGGCAGTCAACACGCTGGTGAGCTTCGCGCTTGATGGGGAGGACCAGGCGCAGCAGGTGCTGGTGGCTGGCAACGACTTCTATTCCACGCCGCGTCTCAGCCCCGATGGTATGCACCTGGCCTGGCTGACGTGGAATCATCCCAATATGCCCTGGGATGGCAGCGAACTATGGCTGGGAGAGATTGGAGCGGATGGCTCGCTGCACCACACCAGGCAGATCGCTGGCGGCAGCAATGAATCCATTTTTCAGCCGGAGTGGTCGCCGGCAGGTATTTTACACTTCATCTCCGACCGCACGGGTTGGTGGAATCTCTATCGCTGGAACGGTGATAGCGCTACACCACTCTGTCCCATGGAGGCAGAATTTGGCATCCCGCAGTGGGCCTTTGGCATGTCAACCTACTCGTTCGTCTCAAACGACAGAATCATTTGTAGCTATATGCAACAAGGCATCTGTTCCCTGGGCAGTCTTGACATAACGACAGGAGAACTCAAACAGATCGACACGCCATATACCACCATCTGGTCTCCTGTCGCGGCGCGAGGACGCGTACTCTTTGGTGGTGGCTCACCCGCTGAAGCAGCTACACTCCTGCAACTTGACCTGGCTACGGGCAACATCGAGGTATTGCGGCGTTCCAGTGAGATCGCGATAGACAGCGCGTACCTCTCGATCCCGCAGCCAATCGAGTTCCCAACGGAGGGAGGTCTGACGGCTCATGCCCTTTTCTATCCACCGCGCAACCCCGACTACACCGCGCCGGAGGGAGAATTGCCCCCGCTGCTGATCAAGAGCCATGGAGGCCCAACAAGCGCTACCAGCAGTATGCTCAAACTGAGTATCCAGTTCTGGACAAGCCGCGGCATCGCCGTCCTCGACGTGAATTACGGTGGAAGTACAGGCTATGGGCGAGCTTATCGCGAACGGCTTGCTGGCAAGTGGGGTATCGTCGATGTTGACGACTGTACCAACGGCGCTAAATACCTGGTGGAGCGAGGAGTGGTTGATGGGAGGCGCCTCATCATTACAGGTGGTAGCGCAGGAGGTTATACCACCCTGTGTGCCATCACGTTCCGCAATGTTTTCAAAGCTGCTGCCAGCTACTTTGGCGTGAGCGATGTTGAAGCCCTGGTCAAAGACACACACAAATTCGAGTCGCGTTATCTAGATAAGCTGATTGGTCCTTATCCAGAGCGGCGTGATATTTACCAGGCGCGCTCGCCCATTCACTTCACCGAGCGCATCTCGTGTCCCGTGATCTTCTTTCAAGGACTGGAGGACCAGGTCGTTCCCCCCAGCCAGACCGAGTTGATGGTTGAAGCGCTGCGTGAGAAGGGGTTGCCTGTGGCATATCTGCCCTTTGAGGGCGAGCAGCACGGCTTTCGGCGCGCCGAGAATATCAAGCGCTCACTCGACGCCGAGCTGTATTTCTACTCGCGCATTTTTGGCTTCCCTCTTGCAGAGCCAGTAGAACCGGTTCACATCAATAATTTGTAAGTAGGGGCGCTGTAAATTGAAAGGTTGCTCTTCACTAAGTTTTAGGGTATGCTTTCTTAATAGACTTTTTATTCTACACTCCTTATCAAAGTGGTGTAAGAGGGTGTATGAAAAAGTTGGAGGCAAACGAGCGTCAAGGAAGGTGTCGAAGCCGATCAATCGGCGGTGGGCGCGGTGAACCGGCCCCTACGGCTGATCTATGTATGGATTACCCACGATGTGGTAATCCATACAATCTGTTCCGCTTGACAATGGGGTTGAAGGTGTTTACCATGTTGAGAAGGAGAACATAGTAAGAGGAACAAGCGACGAAATGCGGCATCGATACTGACGCGATTACAGAACAAAGGGATTCGATTGGTGCCATCATCTCATTTGCAGATGCGCAGATGGGCTGTTTTATGTTGTTCTTATTGCTCCTTGCCCCAGACAGGACTTCCATCTTCCCCACAGCCGAGCTCCACCTGATCTTGCTACAAGAATCTTGTCCACAACTCTACTTAATATATGCTCAACGAAAGGATAGAGAAAGATGCAGATTATTGTTGGTTTGTTGCAGATGACCGGGTGTGGCAATGAGCAGGAGATAACCAAAGCTAAAGGAGAAGAGTACTGCCGCAGAGCAGCAGCGATGGGAGCAGATATCGCGCTCTTTCCCGAACTGTGGACCATTGGTGCCAATTACTTCGTAGACCCCTACTGGGATAACTGTTACGATATCTGGAGGGGAAAGAACCAGTGGAGTAAAGAAGATCGACATCCAGACCAGGAGTTCCAAGAGCAGATTCAACGCTGGCATAGTCAGGCGATTGGGAGAGACGATCCCTATATAACGCATTTCAAGAGATTGGCACAAGAGTTGCAGATGGCAATCGCTCTCACCTACCTGGAAAGATGGCCGGGAGGGCCACGCAATACGGTATCGCTGATTGACCGGCACGGTGAGATCATTCTGACCTATGCAAAGGTACATACCTGCGACTTTAACGCCGTCGAAGCCACCTGCACACCAGGAGACGACTTTCCAGTGTGCACACTGGATACAGTACGAGGAGGGGTGAAGGTTGGCACTATGATCTGCTACGACCGGGAATTTCCGGAGAGCGCGCGTATCCTGATGCTCAAGGGAGCAGAATTGATCCTGATCCCTAACGCATGCGAAATGGAGTTAAACCGCAGTACGCAGTTGCGAACAAGGGCCAACGAGAATATGGTCGCAGTTGCCCTGGCAAACTATGCAGCACCGGATGCAAATGGTCATTCCGCCGCCTTTGACCCGATTG
>CATPCK010000917.1 GCA_955652655.1 uncultured Ktedonobacteraceae bacterium
CTACAATTGCTACTCATTTGTATCGCCTGGTAAGCTCTTTTTGCTGCACTTACAGTGCAGACTCACCAAAAACGTTGGTGGCTCTGTTACGGCATCGTAAGTGTGTTGGCAATCTATACTCACCTCTTTAGCCTGTTGATTCTCGCAGCACAGGTGGTCGCCTTTGCCGGTTTGTTGCTATTGCCAGGTGAATGGCGTATGAAAGTACGACAGCAATTGCGAATGTTTATAACTTCGCTCGTAGGCATCTTCGTTTTGATTGCGCCCCTGCTCTATGCGAGTCGTCACGGTGGAAAAACTGGATGGCTCCCCATCCCGCATCCTATGGATATCTATCTTCTCTTTCTTACTATCAGCGCAAACAGCAAAATATATCTCTACTTGCTCCTCGCCTTTTGTATTCTGGGTCTGTTCGTTGCTATTATCTCATATCAGTTATGGGGAAAGCGATTTCTTGCTCAAGCCGCGCTCGTTGATGATGTAGAAGACAAACGCCTGGCTCGTTTCCAAAAGTTGTTGCCGGTGGGATTTGCATTACTTTGCTGGTTAGTCATACCGGTTATACTGAGTTACAGTATCTCCCAGGAAACAACACGCCTATTTTCAACTCGCTATCTCGTGACAATCGTACCTCCGTTTATGCTAATGGTCGGGCTCGGGCTAACCACCATACGCTGGCGCACAATACAAGCAGTACTGGCGCTCGGATTGCTACTGCTTTCACTCCATTATGTTCCCCTCCACTACCAGGCTCCACAGGTAGAAGATTGGAACACAACTTCGGCCTGGTTGGAGCAACATTATCAGGCAAACGATGGACTCGTCTGTTATGACAATGCCCAGGGGTGTCAGGTTTGCATCGAATACTATCTCACCGCCTATCCAGGTGCCGCCCATTTTACTGCGGACTCCCCAGGCACATTTCCCTGGGTGAACTACGATCTCACAAATACCCTGGGAAATGCTGAGGAGGCTGTAAATCCACAAGCCCTGGCAACATTTGGTACAAATCACCCGCGCATATTTTTCATCGTTGGCCGTATCTCTAATTCAACCACCGCAGTACGAGCTCACTCAGCCCAACAATGGTTGGATACTCACTACCATTTTATTGATCAGACTGTAACGCCAACGGTCACCATTCGTTTGTACATGACAAGCTAATTCCTCGACAGTGAATTTTCAACATGCTACACTTAAGAACAGAAAAGAACTTTTCTATTGCTATCATCGTCCGAATTCGATGACCTGGAAAATAAAGAAATGCCCGATACGTTTGCAGCACTTTACGCATCACTACTGAAAAATGATGTTTTCACGATGCAGGCTCAGGAAAACATAGCTCAAGGGTCTGACGGTCTTACATGTGCGCTTGCTTATGCAGAACAGGGTAAACCCGATTTTACCCTGGCATATTTGCTGCTGGTTGATATCAGCGACAAAGAAAAACAAGAAATCCTGGCCGTTTCATATGAACGGCGTTCGCACATCTCAGAGGAAAAAGCAGAGCAACTCGATCAACAATTCCACCGACCTTTCCCCCTCATCAGGCTAGAAGCGCAGAAAGATCGTCTGGCCGCTCAGCAGATACGGCAGGGGAGGCGCGTGCGTCTGGATACGGCAGGCAATAAAATGTTGCGTGTAGAATGAAAATGGAGTGCCGCAGTTGTCGACTGAAGAGAACAGTATGCTGATCCAACGCGTTTTCGCGGAAGGTTTCAACCAGGGAAGACTGACTGTTGTAGACGAGGTGTTTGCGCCCAATTTTCTTGATCGCTCTACTCCCAGCCAGCCCCCTGGCACTGAAGGGGTCAAGGAATATATCAGAGCTGTTCGTACAGGATTTCCTGATATTGCTGTTACTATTGAGGATCTGATCACCACAGAAGACAAGGTAGTGGTACGTACGACCTGGCGCGGTACTCACCTGGGTACCTATGAGAACCACGCTCCGACGGGCAGACAGGTGACAAGAACTATGATCCAGATATTTCGTGTCGTCGCTAGCAAACTGTATGAAGAGTGGTCCGAAGGAGGAAGCCTGGAACAGCAAATTATAGCGTAAAACGAGCAAGCGATGGGCGGCATCCTCGTGGAGCGCCACCCATCGCTTGCTCGTTTCACTGTTATTCTTCTTCCGCTACATCAAGGCCATCAAGCGTACCTTCTTCTGCCTCTACGGTATCTTGCGTGAGAGGCTCCTCTCCTTCAGCATCTGACTCTTCGTCGCTCCCGTTCTGGGCATCTACCTTCTTACCATTCGTTGTCGCCACTGCCACGACAGCGTCACCCCCGTCAAGATTCATCATACGCCGCCCCTGGGTAGCGCGTCCTCCTCTGATAATGGTATCAACGTCCATGCGAATGACGACACCACTAGCCGAGATGATCATCAGGTCATTATCGTGCTCGTAGATGACACGCGCTGTAGCGACTTTTCCCGTCTTCTCTGTCACTTTCAAGGTAATAACGCCATTTCCACCACGGCTCTGCGTGGGGTAATCGTCAATGGGGGTACACTTCCCATAGCCGTGCTCGGTGACCACCAGCAGTTCACTATCCTTCGGTGTCAGATTAAGTGAAACCACTTTATCACTCTCACTACCGAGGCGAATACCACGTACGCCTCCACTGGTGCGCGAGGCGGAACGCAGTTCCGCTACGGTGAAGCGTATGGCCTTGCCCTCGGTCGTAATCATCAGTACATCATCATCAGCACGCGCCAGCTTCGCGCCAATCAGTTCATCGTCCTCTTCCAGGTCCATCGCGATCAAGCCCGAGCGACGCACGACCTCAAATTCCTCCATCGCCGTCTTCTTGATTTCACCTTTTTTTGTGGCAACGATCATGAAGTCTCGGCTGACGCCCTTAGGAACAGAGACGATGGCGGTTACACGCTCACGCTGTTCTATGGCAATCAGGTTAATGAGGTGCTCTCCCTTGGCTGTACGGCTGGTATCAGGCAACTCGTACACTTTGAGCTGGTAGACGCGGCCACGATCAGTAAAAAAGAGCAGGCTATCGTGACTATGCGCGACCAGCAGATGACGGACCGCGTCATCTTCGCGCGTGGCCATGCCTGTTTTGCCCCTGCCTCCTCTGCGCTGCGCGCGATAGGTGCTGGTAGGAAGCCGCTTGATGTAGCCTTTTTCGGTCAGTGTCACTACAACTTCTTCGTTAGGAATGAGGTCTTCGTCTTTAAACTCGCCAGCTTCGGCTTCCCCAAGGTCGGTACGGCGGGCATCACCGTATTTCTCTTTTAATTCTCGCAGATCTTCTTTGATGATTTTGCGAATTTCCTGGATGTCGGCCAACAACATATGATAGTAGTCGATGTTCTTCAAAACATCTTTCAGTTCTTCCTCAACCTTACCGCGTTCCAGGGCGGCCAGGCGAGCCAGGCGCATATCCAGGATGGCTTTGCCCTGTTCTTCCGAGAGGTTGAACTGGCGTCGCAAGTTGATCAGCGCATCCTCCGCCGCCTGGGATTGGCGAATGGTACGTATCACAGCATCCAGGTTATCGAGAGCAATTTTCAAGCCCTCCAGGATATGCTTGCGGGCCTCAGCCTTAGCAAGTTCATAGCGAGTGCGGCGCGTGATCACAATCTCACGATGATTGATATAATGCTGTAGAAAAGCCTTCAG
>CATPCK010000918.1 GCA_955652655.1 uncultured Ktedonobacteraceae bacterium
CGCAGCTATGGCGGAGCGTATGGCCAACTGGGTTGCTAACGACTGGAAGATACGAACCGAAAGTGATCTTGATCGCTATACGTTTGCAGTAGCAGGCGCGATCGGTTTACTCCTGTGTGACTTATGGGCCTGGTTCGATGGGGTCCAAATGAATCGAACCCAGGCTATCCACTTTGGGCGAGGTTTGCAAGCTGTCAACATCCTGCGCAATCGAGCAGAAGATCTGGCACGCGGTGTGGATTTTTTCCCGGCTGGTTGGACGCGTGAGCACATGCAGCAATATGCGATGCACAATCTCTCGCAAGCAGATACTTATTCAAGGTCACTCCCACCCGGGCCTTTTGTATTCTTTATTCAGACGCCACTTGCCTTAGCCTATGCTACCCTCGAGGCTCTTGCTCGTGGTGAATCCAAACTGAGCCGCAGCGCAGTACTCCAGCTCATGCAACAGATCAATGATGATTGACCTGCTTGACTATTTTTACTATCAATTGTTCTGTAATGAATTACCAGAGAAGGATCTGAACGTTCTATGAAAGATATCTACGATGTAGTGATTGTGGGAGCAGGCCCTGGTGGATCAGCAGCGGCCCACTACCTATCGCTACGTGGGCTCAACGTACTGCTGCTTGATAAGTTTACTTTTCCCCGTGATAAAACGTGTGGTGATGCCCTGACACCGCGCGCCCTAAGGGTACTCGACGAAATGGGCATTCTCGACGACCTACTCAAGGTTGGTCACTCCCTCAACAATGTGGCATTCTTTTCGCCGAAAGGGTACTCAGTTGTTGCACCGGTACCTAAAAAGGAGAGCAGATCGGGTTATTTACTCTTTGTTCCCCGGCTGATTCTCGACAACATTATTCTCGATCATGCACTGGCAAGTGGTGCGCAATTTCAAAGTCCTGTTCGTGTGACCGATATTGTACAAGGCGAGGATTGCGCTATCATCAGGGGTGAGCGTCAGAACCAGGCAGTTGAATACAAAGCTCGCATGGTTATTGTCGCAATTGGGGCGAACATCAAACTACTGCTGCGTATGAGTCTGCTCAAGAAGCCGCCACAAATGATGCTGTGCGCACGTGCCTATTTTGAAGGCATAGCGGACGTACTCGAAGCGGCCCAATGTCGCTTCGATGGCGTACCCTCACCGGGCTATGGTTGGGTCTTTCCTCTATCACACTCGTCTGTCAATGTGGGCGTGGGCTTTTTCCGCGCAGGTTTGGCTGCACGCTGGATGCCCAAAACGGCACGTACAGTCTTTGATACTTTTATCCAAACTCCATCGCTGCAAAAGATCCTGACTGGCGCACACCAGGTGGGTCCGATCAAAGGATACCCGTTGCGAATGGACTTCGCACGCTCACCAACCTTTGCCGAGCGGATTCTGCTCGTTGGAGAGTCGGCCGGTTTGGTGAACCCTGTTACCGGTGAGGGTATAGATTACGCACTAGAATCTGGCAAGATGGCGGCTGATCATATTATTCGCATGTTCTCGGCGAATGACCTGTCGATCAAAAATCTCTCTGTTTATGACCAATTGCTACGCGAGCGCTATCAACGTTTGTTCGTCCTGTGCGACAGGTTGCGGTTTTTATACCTCAACCCACTGGTTCTCAATAGAGTAATCCGCTCTGTTGCTCACCAAGATGACCTGAAGGAGATGTTTATGAATATCATCATCGAGAACGAAGATGCATATGAAGGACTCTCCCCGAGAACGCTTTCAAAGGTGGTTCTCGGGAAGGCATAAGTTGAGCAAAGTCATATTGGTTTGCTGATAATTGGCTTCAATGCCGGGTAGAGCGCACGATAGGTCTCGTACGCTTGCGCGTAGCCACGCTCAGTCGCGGATTGAGGCTCCGTTCGATCTACCACGTGTATGGTTGTCTCACAGGCATGGCGTATTGAATCGTATATACCACTGGCGACACCAGCCAGGAGAGCACCACCAAAGGCAGGCCCTTCTGTCGCGTTCGTGGTCACAAGTTCCACTCCTAGCACATCCGCGATAATTTGACGCCAGAGGTGGCTTTTCGCGCCGCCGCCAGTGGCGCGCAGTTGCTCCATTGGCAAGCCCTGTTCTCGAATGATCGAGAAGCAATCTTTTAAGCTAAAAGCCACACCCTCCAATACGGCACGTACGAGGTGGCGGCGATCATGACTCGCGGTCAATCCAATCCAACCACCGCGCGCATAGGCGTCGAGATGCGGTGTACGCTCTCCCTGGAGGTAGGGTAAGAACAGCAGGCCATTGCTCCCGGCAGGTACGGATTCAGCCTCTTTCACAAGGAGTTCGTAGGCGTCCAAACCGGTCCAGCGCTCTAATGCTCGCTCCGGCAATCCAATGTTATCGCGTACCCAACGTAGGGAGAGGCCAGCTGCCTGGGTTACCCCCATGAGATACCAGGCATGGGGTACCGCGTGATTGAAGGTGTGAACACGAGGAACGGGACCAGAAATATCGACCTGGGGAGTAGCGGCATAGGCAAGCACCACGCCGCTGGTTCCAATAGAGACGAGCACCAGGCCTGGCCGAACGACGCCGTTGCCAACGGCACCGCAGGCGTTATCTGCTCCTCCTCCCGCCACAGGCGTTCCAGCCACCAGGTCTGTCTGGGCCGCCACTTGATCGGTGATGGTGCCATTGACTGTATCAGAGGCGACGACGGGCGGCAGCAAAGCTGGATCAAGTCCAATCGCTTCCAGTACCTCACGAGACCATACTCCCTCTTTGACGTTCAGCAGGCAGGTACCAGCGGCATCCGAAATCTCCATTGCTATTTTACCCGTCAAGCGGAAACGAATATAGTCTTTGGGCAGAAGCATTGTGCGTGCGCGCGCGAAGATTTTCGGCTCATTGTCGCGAATCCAGAGCAATTTGGGGGCCGAAAAGCCGGGCAACGCGGGATTGCTGACGAGTTCGATGAGACGGGCGGCCCCAACCCGCTCGGTCATCCAGCGACACTGGGGCTCGCTGCGCTGATCCGCCCAGATGATGCACGGTCGCAAAACCTGGTGCTGTTCGTCCAGCAAGACGACACCATGCATCTGGCCAGAGAGACCAACGCCGCGCACATCGGCCGGTTGGACATTGTGGCGCACAGCACCCACCAGACAGGTTCGAATGGCCGTTATCGTGGCTTGCCACCATGTTGCAGGATCTTGTTCGGCCCAACCAGGCTGGGGATGCATCAGCGGATAATCGACAAAAGCCGAGGAGAGCACATGCCCATCTTCCGCCGAGAAGAGAGCTGCTTTGACGCCCGTGGTGCCGAGGTCGATACCAAGGAGAGCATGCATATTGGTTTCCCTTTACACAGGTTTTTTGCGACGTGCAATGATGTTCTCGACGTAGGATTTGTCCAGACCCAGCACTTCGTAGACTATGCGATACCCCTCCACAGCATCGGCATTTGCACGAGCATCAGCGAGCCCTTTACGGTCGATCTTCCGCGCCAGGTCATCGATGAACGCCCACTGGAGCACGGACTGACGTACTGCCGCGACCTGGTCTTCTGTGTAGGGGTACAGATCATAGCCGATACGCTGTCCCTGCGTACCGTAGCCCACGTCTTGCAGCGTCATAGCCAGTTCCAGGGTTTGCATGAAGAAGGAAGCGCCAACCATGTTGTCGTCGTCAAAGGTTCCCCAGCCGGAATTGCCATGTTGATGACCCAGTTTCCCCTCGGAGTGCAACAAAGCAGCATACTCAGCCAGGTTCTCACCGTTCATAATCAGATGCTGCCAGTCCATATTGACCGACAAGCGCGATGTATCCACCCCAAGGCGTCGAACGCGATCGATCGTGTAGAGGCAGGCGGAAATGTTACGCATCAAGATATTCATGGCCGGCTCGCTATTTTTGTGTTCCAGGAAGACTGTGACGCCCCTGGAAGCGGCGTGTGCTACGACCTCGCCAACGCCATCGATGAACCGATCCCATGTTACGGCGTAGTCACGCTGGAAATTATAGTTGTAGCCCTCGGCCCCGGGCCAAATAATGAAGTGGGCGCCAAGCGCCGCGGCAAGATCAACTCCACTCTTGAGGGTGTCGATACCTTTGCGCCTGAGTGTGGCATCGGGATTGATAAAGGCTCCTAACTTGTATGTTGGGTCTGGATGCAGACCGGCGGCCAGGCAGTAAATATCCATCGGTCCTAATGCGGCCTTGATTGCTTCTACACTCTCCTCATTGATCTCTCCAGGGTAGTGATATTCCAGTCCATCAACTATGTCGGCCAGTCCGGCTACGACACGTTTTGTGCGGGTCACCATGTCCTCGTGAATTACCTCGGGATGGTAACCAACGGGAACAAAGCGCGTCGCATTGGGGCCAAAAGCCCAGATGCCTACGCTATTCTTTACGCGAGTGTTGTCCAATGTTCGCTCCTTTGCATCATAGTAACGCAACTGATGGCGCGGGCAAGCCCCGCCACTACATTTCAGTCATCTAAACAAGATGGACTGAGCACTACTCTGCCACTCTACAGAATACTCCTATTGAGATGATTGTACGCCATAAACGGCTATTCTGAAAGGTGATCTGACACGAACGGCCAAGAAGAGCGGAGATATTGGAGTAAGAGGTAGTGGTTCCGTTATGATGCTTACGAAATGTCAGCTACCCCATGAGTAAACTCAGGGGCTTGTACCTCCTCTCACCCTTGCCGGTGGAACAGGGAGGGATACGATAGGCGGGCTGAACTTCTGGGTGCTACCCGTACTACGCACTGCAAGCAGTGGAATGGCCGCCCACACAGAAAGGACATTCAAG
>CATPCK010000919.1 GCA_955652655.1 uncultured Ktedonobacteraceae bacterium
GCCCCGGTTTCAAATGAACTATAACATGGAAGCATCTCTTTATCGTCTTCTAATCGTCTCTTTAGCATCTCTTTCTACTCACGATTCAGTCATTTTTTGCTCCCAAAAATGAATTGTACTCCCCACTTTGGGCTAAAAACACTAATAAAATGGTGCTCATTCCCCACTTGATCATGATGGCTTGGACCTAGTGAATATAGTTTCTGACAAAGTGAGATGTATTTCTCATACACTCTGCTTACTTATGTGATAAGCTACATAAAATAGTATGCAAACTATCTCTTTTTGAAACCTTTTTCAGAGCTTTTTCTGTAGCAAAAGAAACCGCCAGTAGGAATAAGACACAGTGAGCGAACGCGCTAAGCTTGGCGTTTTATGCGTTCTGTTGCTACTCGCACTGGGTTTTACGATAGTAAAGGTTGTAGATACCTTTCGAGCAGTGCGAAATCTCCAGATGCAGAATAGTGGTGTCAGGTCAGGAGACGTGAATACGATTCGCCCCTGGATGACCATTCAAGCGATCTCCCTTATCTATCACGTTCCCGAAAACTACGTGTACAGCTCACTAGATGTTTCCAGCGCCGATGTGCACCATCATGAGACGCTCTATGAGATTGCGAGTCGCAAGCGGCAATCTGTGGATCAAGTTACACATACCGTACAACGTGCCATTTTGACCTACCGTAAGGGGCATCGTCGCATTTCAACGCCAACGCATACGCATCTGTCCGCCAGAAAACCTCTTTCACCAGGGAGGACAGTACATTGAACGCTTTCTTTATCAGCGCGCTGCAGCAATATGGATATCTGGCGCTCTGGTTGATCGTTTTCGTCGCAGCCGCTGGCGCTCCCATTTCTGGCTCTCTGCTCCTCTTTGCCGCGGGAGCATTTTCTGCTTTCGGTGACCTCAACATCATCATCCTGTTTCCGGTTGCTCTGAGTGCAGCCGTGATGGGAGACAATCTTACCTATTTCATTGGTCGTCGCGTGGGAATACCTCTACTAGCCTGGCTTGAGCGACAAAAGCGTTTTCGTTGGATCTCGTCGCAAGCTCTGGAGCGCGGGCGAACCTACTTCAGGCGTAGAACATCATTAGCAATCTTTCTTACCCGGTTTCTGATCGTTGCGCTTGGTGGCGCGATCAACCTCCTTGCAGGACTGGAACAATATCCGTACCGTAACTTTCTGTTCTG
Organism: uncultured Ktedonobacteraceae bacterium; assembly: GCA_955652655.1. GTDB lineage: Bacteria > Chloroflexota > Ktedonobacteria > Ktedonobacterales > Ktedonobacteraceae > UBA11361. The sequence goes on from CATPCK010000919.1 coordinate 1,194, forward strand.
GGATGTGAGCGGTCAAATACTCGGGGCGATCATTCCTCTCGGCCTGGGCTACATCTTTGCAGAAAGCTGGGAGGAAGCAGCAGGCCTTTTTGGGGCTTTCTCAGGTTTTTTCCTCGCCTTCTTGACGGCTATTATTCTCTCCCTCGTGCTTCTGCGAATGATACGCCAGCGCAGGCGCGCTAGAACTGCTGAAGCGGAGGCTAACGACATGCTCCAACCGGTAGAAAGTAAAGTCGAGCAGGATACCGGCCCTTTGCCCATTCCTGATTAGGAGGCTGTGATGAAAGCATCGAAGCCTACCATTTTGATTCTTACCACTCACACCGGCGGTGGACACCTGAACCTCGCGCAATCGCTGCAGGATATACTTGGGACAGCCTACGAAGTAGCTATAGTGGATCCACAGCCCGCTCTTGTTGATCGCTGGTATACGTCAGTCAGCCGGCATTCTTTGAGATTTTTAGAGCGGCAATTTACCTTCACCGACAACGGAACCGCCTCATCAGGGTTACATCGTGTACTTACATCGTTGAGCTTCAGGCGATTACACCGCGTGATAGAGCATGTCCAGCCTGCGCTGATCATAACAACGCACGCGCTGTTATCATATGCGACTGCCCGTGTCAATGAACGTCGTCGAGAACGTGTCCCGCTCGTTTTTCAGCTTACCGACCTGGGGCGACTGCATATGACATGGTTTGCTGAGAAACAGGCCGATGCCTACCTTGCTCCGACGCGCGAAATTTTTTCCCAGGCACTGGAACAGGGCATCGAGAAAAACCACCTGCACCTTACCGGAAGGCCGGTGCGACGGCAGTTTTTAGAAGTCCTTCCAGGCAGGAGGAGTGAAACGCTCGCGGCCCTGGATTTTGATCCTACGATATTTACAATCTTTCTTCAAGGGGGAGCAAAAGGGTCTGCCGGAGTTGATCGGACTATCGAGAGCTTGCTGAGTACGGGTACGCCAGTACAAATTATCCTGGCGGTCGGCAATAATTAGAGCCTGGCGGCCCGTTATACAGGCATTGAGCGGATACGGGCCTTGCCTTTTACTGAGATAATCGCCCCCTATATGGCTGCTGCAGATGTGATAGCCGGTAAGGCAGGGGCGAGCTTTATTTCCGAGGCTTTCATGCTCGAGAAACCGTTTCTCATTACGGCTTTTATTGCAGGCCAGGAAACTCCCAACCTTCAATTCATCGAGCAGCACAACCTGGGTTGGGTTTGCCTGGAAACAAGCGCTCAGAAAGAACTGCTTATCAAGTTAGCAAGCAACCCAGGCATGATCGCAGAAAAGGAGGGCAGCATTCGGGCTTACAAAACCTGGAATATGCGGGCAAACCAGCATATTGGCTCCATTATTGATCAGCTACTTTCTTGAGAAGATAAGCGATGGCTAGTAATCGGTTTGAGACACCCCGTTCTTCGTGGTGCGCCAGTTGACGGTAGGTATGATCAGGCTCCTGTCAATTTGCTCGCGATGCTTGATGGCAAGCTCGATCAGCGATTCCAGTACGGACCCGTTCAAGAGATGCGGCTCAAGTCCCAGCTCAATGAGCCTGATATGAGTGGCATTGTAGTAGTGTTGCTCTGCCTCAACGCGAGGGTTTGGAAGATGCTTGATCTGAGCCTCTAAGCCGAAACGCTTGCTCTCCATAACGACCGCTTCTGCCAGTTCAATCAGGGAAAATTGCTCGGTGATCTGGTTAAATACCCGGTACTCACCTTCTCCTGGTGGTGTTGAAAGGGCTAGTTCGATGCACCTGATGGTATCTCTCAAGTTGATGTAACCACGA
>CATPCK010000920.1 GCA_955652655.1 uncultured Ktedonobacteraceae bacterium
GGCTCCCACGAAAAAAAAGAAACGCACCCATTCCCTATGGCACAGTGGCACAGATGAGCGCCATGTGCTACGCTACTCAACAGTGCAAGATGGCTGATATTGAACAGGTATACACACACTCCGCCACTACGCATATACCAGTCTCGCCACCAATGCGCGAGGGCAATCTGTCCCGGTTGCTCGACTTTGAAGGACGTATAGAGGTGACGTATGGCACAACTGTATTTACCCGAAAATCCGCGTGTACGCGCACAACTCGAGGGAGGAGAAACGCCCCCCGATCGCAAGGAGCAGCCACGTCGCCCACGCAAACCGCGGCGCTTCGGAGGGATCGACCTGGTCGTGTTTCTCGCGTTCATCGCAACTGCAACGCTCATCGTCCTCGCTGCTGCCCGTTGGACCACCCCACTTACGCCCGCGGTGACCATCGATCTCTCACCTTCCGTCCTCCCTGTTTACGCCGGGTACTCGCTGCTGCGTATGGTGTTGGCATATCTGCTTTCGCTGGTGTTTACGCTGGTCTACGGGCAAATCGCCGCGACCAATCGCAGGGCGGAGCTGGTCATGGTTCCGCTACTCGATATCCTGCAAAGCATTCCCATTCTTTCATTCCTGCCCGCAGTCACCCTGGCGCTGGTAGCGGCCTTTCCACACTCGAATATCGGACTTGAACTCGCCAGCGTGATCCTGATTTTTACCAGTCAGGCCTGGAATATGACCTTCAGCTTTTACCACTCGGTGCGTACACTTCCCGCCGACTTGCAAGAAGTCTCGGCCATCACACGGCTGCGGCCCTGGCGGCGCTTCCTCGTCCTGGAACTGCCATCCTCAATGATTGGCCTGATCTGGAACAGTATGATGAGCTGGGCTGGAGGCTGGTTCTTCCTCATGGCTTCCGAGCAACTCACCATAGGTAATCGTTCCTTCCAACTACCGGGGCTTGGCTCCTACTTGCAGGCGGCAGCGAATGCAGGTAATACCGGGGCCATATTGCTTGGACTCGCTACGCTCATCGTGCTCATCGTCCTGCTCGATCTTCTCTTCTGGCGTCCATTGGTGGCCTGGGCCGACAAATTCAAAGTGGAGTTGAGCAGCGGGGCAGATGCACCACATTCACCTGTGCTCGATGCCCTGCGGCGTTCTGCGCTCATCGCGCTTGTTAACCGCAAGGTGTTCCGTCCACTTGGGCGAGTATTGGCAAGTCTCCTGGATCGTTTGCAACCGTTGCCAGGCGCCAGCTCTCCAGCGCCCATGCCAGTACAGGCTTCTCGTTTCCCGCCCGTTCGTAAGGTTGCCGGTTGGGTGTTCGTGTTCCTGCTGGCTGTGCTGGCCCTCTTCGGCCTGTGGTCCATGCTGCGCTTGCTTATACAGGTTGACCTGGGAACCTGGGGCACGTTGCTGCTGGCAGCCTTTGCCACGTGGCTGCGCACCCTGGCCGCCCTGCTGATCGGTATAGCCTGGACGGTTCCGGCTGGAGTCGCTATTGGCCTCTCACCAAAGTGGTCTCGCCGCCTGCAACCGGTAGTGCAGGTGATTGCCTCCATCCCGGCCACCGCGCGCTTTCCGGTCCTGCTGTTGGCCCTGCTAGGCCTGCCCGGTGGACTCTCGTGGGCCGCCATCCTGCTGATGCTGCTGGGAACCCAGTGGTATATTCTCTTCAATGTGATCGCCGGTGCGATGGCCATTCCCACCGATCTACGCGAGGCCTCCACTGTCTACCATGTATCGGGCTGGAGGCGCTGGCGCACGCTCATTCTCCCGGCCATCTTCCCCTATCTGGTGACGGGCATGCTCACGGCGAGCGGTGGAGCCTGGAACGCCAGTATCGTCTCGGAGTACGTCCAGTTCAACAACCACATCACGAGCACGTTTGGATTGGGAGCCAGTATCGCTTCCGCGGCGGCTGCAGCCAACTTCCCCGTGCTCCTGGCTGCAACATTGCTGATGGCCATCTTTGTCGTCATTCTCAATCGTCTCGCCTGGAAGCGGCTGTATGCCCTGGCTGAGCGCCGCTATACATTAGGATAGGAGGAACTTATGATAACGCCATCTGAGCAGCCTCGCCCAGAGCAAGATGGAGCAACTTCGGCAGCAGCAGCGCTGCTGGAGGCGAGGTTTTGCAGCAAGAGCTATGCGGCGGAAGACAAACGCCCAACAGGAACACAGCCGACGCTAGTACTGGACAGTATTCAGCTTCAGATTCACGAGGGCGAATTCGTGGCCTTGCTTGGACCATCTGGGTCCGGCAAGTCTACGTTGTTACGCATCCTGGCGGGTTTGCTCACCCCGTCAAGTGGACAGGTGCTCTTCAAGGGAGTACCCCAGCACGGACCCAATCCGCATGTCGCCATCGTGTTCCAATCCTTTGCGCTCTTTCCCTGGCTGACAGTGCTGCAGAACGTAGAGTTGGGCCTGGAGGCGCAGCCGCTCACACCAACCCAGCGGCTCAAGCGCGCGCTTTCCGCCATTGACATGATTGGTCTGGACGGCTTTGAGGATGCCTATCCGAAGGAACTCTCGGGCGGAATGCGCCAGCGCGTGGGTTTTGCCCGTGCCCTGGTGGTCGAACCGGAACTGCTCTTTATGGACGAGCCCTTTAGTGCGCTCGACGTATTGACGGCTGCAAACCTGCGCAAAGAACTGCTGGGTCTGTGGCGGGAGCAAAGTATGCCGACACGAGCTATTTTATTAGTGACGCATAACATAGATGAAGCGGTGAGTATGGCAGACCGTATTCTGGTAATGGGAGCCAATCCTGGACACATCCGCGTCGAGCTGCCGGGCTTGCCCCTTGCGCAGCGCACAATCCAAAGCCAGGAACATACGAAGCTGGTGGATCTTATCTACCGCATCATGACCAGCCCCCAGGAGGATATCGCCAGGTTGTTGCCCACCCATACGCCAGAGGCCAAAACAGGGCCGCTTACACCCGCTGCGCCACATCCTTACCAGGTCTTGCCCCATGTCTCCATTGGTGATGTAACCGGACTGATCGAGCTGGTGCATGCACGAGGAGGGCGCGAAGACCTGTACCAGATCGGGCGGCATCTCCAGTTGGAACTCGACGATTTGCTCCCACTGGTGGAGGCAACCGATATACTTGACCTGGCGGATACAGAGGAGGGTGACCTGGTGTTGACCGAGGAGGGAAGGCGCTTTGCCGAGGCCGGCGTGCTCGAAGAAAAGCAAATCTTCCGCCAGCAAGCCCTCGCCCATGTCAGCATCCTGCGCAAGATAGTACAAGCGTTGCAAGCCACTCCGCGTCATCTGCTGCCGGAAGAGCACTTCCTGCAATTACTGGAAACCCATTTTGGTGAGGAAGAGGCGCAAGCGCAATTAGAGACGGCCATTAACTGGGGACGCTACGCGGAACTCTTCACCTTTCAAGAGGATCGTGGCATGTTTCAATTAGAGGAAGAGGGAGCACCAGCACCACAGGCTTGAATGGGGTGAGAACATCTCTATCGCTCGTCTATGCAGTGTGCCACGCTGCCAGGCGCATACAATTGAGCCTAGACAATGTTGTGTTCCCTCTGTATGTGGTTCGATGAAAAGCGGCTGATGCGTAAAGGATCAATATTGATCGATTGTGCCTCCCCCGACATGATCTCCTCAGCGATCAACCGCCCTACGACTGGAGCCTGTTGCACACCATGTCCTGAAAAACCAGCAACATTGACCCAGTTCTCCTCGCCCGGCATCCGGCCAAGAATCGGATTGTGATCGGGCGTTACTTCATAGTATCCCCACCAGCAGGCCTGCTGATCCAGCCCTACACCAGCCAGCCAGGGAAAGCGTTCCATTCCTACGCTTATCGTCGACTCGAACCAATCCCAATCCAGGCCTTCCGTAAATCCGGGTGGTTCGTCCGGGTTCGAACGACCAAAAAGTATGCGATTACCCTCGCTTCGCAAATAGAAACCACTCGTCAAATCGATAGTGAGTGGGTAGATATGCTGCCAGGCAATCGCAGTGGTCGCATAAACTATGCGTCTTACCGGCAGGATGGGTACTTCCAGGCCGGCTCGCCTGGCTACTTCGCCGGCCCACGCCCCGGCGGCGTTCACAAGATAATCGGCCTCAAAGATACCCTTTGACGTTTCCACCCGCCAGCAATTACCTACGCGGTCGGCCTTCATAAGAGGGGTTTCCAGGTAAATTGTAGCCCCTCTTTCTTTTGCCAGTCTGAGGTAGGTAAAAGTAACACTGTGGGGATCAACGACCCCGTCAGCTAGCCCGTGCGTGGTGCCGGCAATGCCTGCAGGGTCAAATTGCACCAGGCTTTGAGCATCTTCAACAGTAAGCACCCTCACCGGCGCGCCTATGTGCTCCTGTAATCGCACGCCCTCCATATGCACCGCCCAGCGTTCAGGTGGAACAAGGAACAGGTAGCCAATTGGGCGATAACCGGCATCCTCCCCGTATAAGTCCTGGAAGTGTTGATATTCCTGGATGCTCTCCCAGGAGATACGAATGTTGACCTCTTCGGTAAATTGTACCCGTACGCCGGCGGCACTGTAGCCAGTTGACCCCATAGCGGGCGATGTTTGTGCCTCCAGCACCGCTACGCTCATTCCCCGCTCGCTCAGGCGGTAGGCACAGGAAGCGCCTATAATTCCCGCCCCGATGATCAACACGTCAACCTTTACGCTTTGCGACATTCTCGCCCCCTCTTAAACCTGTCGTTGCTTCCTCATCGATCACATACAGTTCAGGCGGTCGCACTAACTGGTCCTGGCCGCCCAGGTAGCGAATGACCACTCCATAGTCTCGTTCCGCCGCCTCCAGCGACACATAGCCGTTGACGACATCATCGAGCACCAGTGCTACAGGGCGTTGGAATGGGTTGCCATAGCCACCACCGCCCGGCAGGTTTAGCTTCACGCGGGCATCCGGTGCGAGGGTAATCAGCGCTTTAGGTTGTGGACGGGAAGCACCATTCACTAAAAATTCACCCAATGCGCCGGGTTTACCGCCTTTCAGTCCCAAAGCAGGAAAGCGCGAGCGATCGATCATCGCTGAAACTGCCCAGGACGCGTCGCCTCGATAACCAGCCTCGGTCCATTGCCCCAGTCCCCCTCGATATAATCCAGGCCCGCCTGAATCAGTGCGCAACTCTCTCCGGTATTGAATGAGTGGAGTCAGGCTCTCCATGACTTCCGCCGGTACCCCGGCAACTCCGCTTGGGAAGCCGGTCGTGTTCAGACCATCTTTCGTCGCTCGCGCCCCGGTGCCTCCACATTGAAATAAGCTAAAGGTGAAGGTCTCATTGGATGCCGGCCATTTCCCCCGCCAGACTTCAATCCAGATCGGGTCAGCTCCTCCGGCCATAAGTTGCTCCGGCATTGCCTGGGCCAATGCCCCAAAGATAACGCCAGGCAGGAAATGTCCAATGATATGGCGTGAAGCTACTGCCGCCGGCTCAACGCAATTCAAAATTGATCCTGGTGGTGCCGTCACATGCACTGGACGAAACGACCCCTCATTGTGTGGTACCTCAGGACTGACAGCCACCTTTATCGCGAATGAGGCATAGGCATGAGTGTAGTTAAGCACCACGTTGATCCCCCTGGGGCTTTGAGGTGACGAACCGGCGAAGTCGATGTGTATATCCTCACCCTCAATAGTGACGGCTACTTTGATATGAATGGGCTCGTCAAAGCCGTCGCTCCAGGCATCGTTTTCGTAGCGCCCATCTGGCAGCTTACCGATGGCCTCGCGCAGTGCTCGTTCGGAACGAGTAATGATTTCATCGGCAAGTGGGTCAACGGTGTCTAACTCATATTCGTCCATGAAATGGAGCAGTTCGCGTGCGCCAACCGCGTTTGACGATCGCTGGGCGTAAAGGTCACCAATGGTTTCGTCAGGAGTGCGTACATTCGCACGAATAAGCTTAAAAAGCTCGTGGTTGGGTTCATCACTGCTAAACAGTCTGGTAATTGGAATGCGTAAACCTTCCTCATAGACCTCCCGTGCCTCTGCTGAATAAATCCGCCCTCCAATATCGGGTGAGTGACAGGTACTGGCAAAGTAGCCAATCACGCGGTCTGCTTTGAAGACCGGGGAAAGTACCGTCATATCGTTGATCTGCCCGGCTGTTTGCCAGGGATCGTTGGTAATCAACACATCGCCCGGCTTGAGCGTTTCCGCCGGATACGCTTTCAAGAAATGGCCTACTCCCGTTGCCATGGCGTTGATGTGACCGGGTGTGCCGGTGAGCGACTGGGCGATCATATAACCACGAGTATCAAAGACACCACAGGCCAGGTCCTGCGACTCGCGCACAACGGTACTAAAGGCTGTACGCATCAGCGTGACCTGCTGCTCATTCACTACCGAGAGCAAGCGGTTCCAAAGAACTTCCAACGTTATTGGGTCGATTCTATTCGTCATAGCAGGGTATCCTTACAAGGCAGGTCACAGTTCAATAAGTAGGTTCCATTGCTCGTCAATACGGAAACGGCTTTCTGACCCCACGACCATCGTCGACTCGCGCTCTTCAACGATAGCCGGCCCGCTGAAGCTCTCGCCCGGGAACAGGCGGTAGCGGTCATAGACCGGTATA
>CATPCK010000921.1 GCA_955652655.1 uncultured Ktedonobacteraceae bacterium
CCCTTCGCTGATGAGCCACTGGCGCAGTAAGGCAATTTGCGTCCTTTTGCCTGAGCCATCCACCCCTTCCACAATGAAGAGGCGTCCAGGATATTCGTGTCGTCCATAGATTTCCATAGAAAAGTAGATCCTTCCACTGAACCCGCTGTGGAAAATGATAGGGGAAAAATATATCTTCGATTATGATGGAACAAGTAGTCCCTTGTCAAGTGTGAATCTGCTGAAAGCAGAGCTATCTTGCTCTGGAACGCAGAGATGGCTATCCCTACACCTCCATGGCTAGATTCATGATATACTATCGACACATATGTAGTGGCGACCCTAGAGGTCGCCAGGCTCAAACCATTGGATAGGAGAAATGTAGTGGCGACCCTTGCGTTCGCCAGGAAGGCGGGAGCCTGGCGACCGCCTTTCATTTTCAGGGAAGAGAGGACAAGTACACCATAGGCCAGATACTTCACATCATCATACCAACTCCACAGGGTCACCTGGAGGGGATACTCAAACCCGAAGAGCAGGGAGAAACTCCCAAATATACCGGGCTTGTCTGCCATCCACACCCGCTGGGTGGCGGTACCATGCATAACAAGGTAGTCTTCAAGGTAGCGCAAACACTGCAAGCGGTACATATCCCTTCGCTCCGTTTCAACTTCCGCGGCGTAGGTCATAGCACGGGCACATACGACGAGGGGCGCGGTGAGATGGATGATGTACGCTATGCCCTGGAGTTCTTGAGCCGCCGCTATCCAGGATTACCAGTCGTACTGGCAGGTTTCTCATTTGGCGCCTATGTCGGGATGCGTGTCGCCTGCGCCGATGACCGCGTTCAAGCCATCATCGGCCTTGGCGTACCCGCTCGCACGTTTGAAGGGGAGACGCTTCAAGGATGCCAGAAACCCAAACTCCTTATTCACGGTACCGAAGATGAACTGGCCCCCTATGAATTGACGGCGAGATGGTTTGAACAGGTGCCCGCGCCCAAAAGCATGGTAGCCGTGCAGGGAGCCGACCACTTTTTCCGGGACCGCCTGAATGAAGTAGAGGCGATCATCGTTGGCTTCGTGCAAACATTGTGATGTTTAAGCGAGCGAGAGGAGTAAAGAATGATGTCTGTAGCAACCAGGGTGGTCGAGTCCGCTCGAACCACATTATCTACGGGAGACCGGTCCAGGCGCTGGCGCTGGTATCACGGCATCATATTCTACGCCATAGCCCAGGCGCTAACTTTAGGTTTAGCGGTTATCGTAAGCGTAGCAACGGGACAGAAAGTCAAAAGTATACGCGATGCTTTCGGCGATGTCTCTTATTTTACAAGCCTGAGACAGTCAGTTATCGCACCTCCATCGTGGGTTTTTGGTCCGGCGTGGACAATCAACAATATCTCGGTCATCTGGGGTACACTGCAGGTGCTAAACAAGCCCCACGGGACGCCTGGGCGGAGCGCCTTCCTGGCCCTTCAAGGCGCATCGTGGTTGAATTTCGTAACCTTCAGCGCAGCCTACTTTAGCCTGCGCTCACCCATCAACGCGTTTCTGCTGACACTGAGCATGTTTATCCTGACCATTCTCAGCGGCATTGTGGCGATCTTTCAACTTAAAGATACCAAAGTAGCTCTGTCCCTGGCGACCCTGACCGTGTGGTTGGTAATCGCCTTAACGGCAGCCTCTTTCCAGGCGGCCTGGAACAAGGACGAACTGTATCAAGTCGGGCCCTTTGCCGAACCTGTTCCCGCGTTGGAAAAACAGGCAAAATAATCTGTAGCTTTTGTTTCAGGCTCAAGTTGACGGATTCTCGTTACTACGTTCACTCCATCGTAGACATGTTTCCTCGCCTATATCCGGCAGAACAGCACCTACCGCGATGAAGACATGCCGCGATCTTCCCTTGTCGGGGGTGCAATAATCGAGCCATTGCTGGTTATTCTCAGCAAAGGCATCCATGACACGACAATACTCCTTCCACTCATCTTCCGCCTTGTGCATAATCTCAGACCACGTTGTACGCTGGACGCCGATGCGCTCAAGGTAGGCATCGAATTGTTGCTTGTAAGTAGCAGGATGCACCTCGATTTGGGTTCCATCCTCTAAACGAACATAGTGGTATCCCATAGGGCTGTAGAAGTGCCGGCCGCATCCGGCATACCATCTCATTTTTGCCATCGCTGTTTCCCTCTTTTCCTGTGCTGTTGCTTGATTGCAGTCTGTCAATAAATGCAGTACACTGGCTAAAAAGAATGATGAGCCAGGGTGCAAATATCATTATGAAATGTCTTGTCTGTTGAAGTATAGGAAGCAATAGCGGTATTATCAAGAAACAAGATGTTCCTCTATTTAGGAACAGTGTGTTCCTAAGCAACCAATAAGATGAGAGAGAATTGATATGGCCAACGAGAAGGAGCGTGAGCTAAAGCTGACGAATAACGCATTTGGGAAACTGATCAAATCCTTTCGAGAACAGCGAGGGTGGTCGCAGGGAGAACTCGCAGAAAGGTGGGAACACACGCGGGAGTATGTGTCTCAAATTGAACGAGGAAAACGGAAGCTTGACAAACAAGAGCAGATCAACCGCTTGGCTGACATTTTAGAAATTCCCAACGAACGATTAGATGCTATTGGCAAAGGAGTACCACAACGCCGTGCTATCGTTGAAAAGCCTGCTGACGCTGATGATATTCTCCTTCAAACGCTCCTAGAACCCTCTATCGCAACGGTCAAGCTTTCCTGGCTTCTCTGGTTGGCGGATGGGGAAAGTATTCCCATCGCTGAGAACTTAACAACCTTGACTGCACGGCTGGATGATGCACTGACAAAGCATCATGGTCAATTTCTCAGACCTGCTCAGAAAGTACTCGCATATGCACATGAGATGCAGGGGAAGATCGCATTCGATCAGCTACGATATACAGATGCAATGGGACATTTTCAGGAGATGCTTGATTTAGGGGAGGAATTGAGAGACCCCAATATCATCTCCCTCGCACAAATCCACCGTGCTGATGTCTTGCGAAAGAGAGGCCGTTATGAAGCTGCGGTAAAACTCCTAAATGCTATTCGTTCTCTGACGGAGAGTACAGACGAATACGTGCAAGGAGTTCGTTGGCAAATACTGGCGCGGGCACACTCTGTATATGGCTACAAAGACTTGTTTTTAAAGTCTATCGATAATGCAGAAGAGATCGCCACGAACATTAAGCAAACGATAGATACTCAATACAACCAATTCAATCTTGTTGAAGTGCTTCAAGAACGAGGACAAGGATATACAATGCTCTGGTTACCAGAGAAGGCACTAGAAATCTATCCTCAAACAGACAAGCTTAAGCCCTTTCGCCCGGTGCGTGAAATGGGTTCGTACACAATTATCAAGGCTCAAGCGTACGCCTATAGCGGGGATATTGAGAAAGGAATAGATTTAGCCATCCAGGGAATCAAACTAGCCAGAGAGTATGGTTCAGAGCGGCATATCAGCCGTGTGCAGGGAATGTATGATAGACTCAATGTAACATCAATAGGCAAGCATCCCCGGATGAAAGATTTGAAAGAGGCTTTGATGAGTGCGCCATGAATGAAACAGAACGGAATGAGGCATCCAGGAGCGTTCTCTACACAATTACGTGTGCTGCTGGATCAACTCAATTAGTACAAGATTTTGTGAAGGTCGCACAAAAGGCGGATTGGGATGTCTGCGTAATCCTTACCCCTAGTGCAACACGGTTTGTCGATGGGGCTCAGCTTGCCCAACTGACAGGGCATCCGGTACGGAGCGAGTATAAGCGACCAGAAGACCCCGATGTCTTACCACGTGCAGATGCAATTGTAGTATTTCCCGCGACCTTCAATACGATGAATAAGTGGGCATTGGGGATAAGTGATAACCTTGCTCTTGGCCTCCTTTGCGAGTTCACCGGACTCAAGAAGCCTATCCTGGCGATCCCCGTTGTACGTAAGGATGGTGGCCTTGACGCTCATCCGGCGTTTATGAAAAATGTGCGAATGCTTAAAAGATACGGAGTATATGTATTCTACGAGCCAGAAATGTATCCTCCAAGGAACGAGGTTCCAGGTGAAGTAATTCTTGATGAATTGCAAAAAATCACAGGACGGATGCATGTATGAACGATGTAGCATACAAAAAACAGAGGGCTTGAACTATCCCTCCACCACCTCCGTGCGCCATACACGCACCGCGCCGTCTTCCGCGCTGTTGGCGAGCAGCCCATTTGCGCCAAATACCACGCCATAGATCTCGATGCGATGGTTAATGGTCTGCAGCTCACGCCCCTGGTGGACATCCCATAGGCGCAGCGAACCATCCTCTGATCCCGATACCAGCAGCCGTCCATCAGCGGAGAAATCAACCGTCCAGACCGCGCCATCATGTCCCGTCAACGTATGCACAACCTGCCCATTGCTGGCGTCCCAGAGACAAATTGTGCCATCGGCCGAACAGGAGGCCAGCAGCGTCCCATCGGGCGACCACGCGACCCCGTAGACGATATCGCTGTAGCGCAATTTGCGTTGCAAGCTCCCATCCCTCACATCCCACAAGCAGATGGTTTTATCGAATGAGCACGAGGCCAGCAGGTGGCTATCATAGGAAAAATCGACACCCACGACCACGTTGTGATGGCCCCGTAGCACCTGCAGCGTCTCCCCTGTCGATGGGTTCCATACGCGCACCGTCTCGTCGTTGGAGCATGACGCCAGCATACGGTTATCGAGAGAATAGGCCACCGTCCAGACCGCGCTGCTATGCCCTTCCAATATTCTCGTGGCCTGTTGCATCTTGATATCCCATATGCGTACCGTCTTGTCTTCGGAGCAGGAAGCTATATAGTTCCCATCGGGAGATATATCCACGCCCATCACTGCACCTTCGTGTCCGTTGAGCGTGGTCAGCAATGCTCCGGAATTGGTAGACCAGAGGCGCACCGTCATATCTTCACCGCACGAGGCGATGTTCGTACCATCGGGCGAGAAGACTACATCATCGACGTGTCCATGGTGTCCCACCAGGATATGTAATGGGGTCACTTCAACCCCGATAACGCGTCGACCTTTTCCCACCGGCAGGGGAGCAGAAGCGGTTTTCCATTCCGCCCATTCGATCAAAACCATTGAACCCCGCTCAAAACCGTATTTTCCCGGGTATTGGACTGTATCCCAATCCATTGTTTCATCGAGGTAGTCATACAGGGTGCCGAGCGTAATGCGCCCGGTGCGGGGATTGGCTGCTTCACCTTCCAGAGCATCGAGCAAGTGGGCCATGAAGATGCCATGTCCCTGCGCCATCTCTTGCTGCGAGACTTCGCCTGTGCGCCGCGAAGTAATGATGACCCGCCCGTGTGTTCGTGGCAAATCGAGCAGGGACTGCCCAAAAAGCAACCCTATGTCATCTTGATTTTTCTGTTGTCTCCAGCTAGGTCCCGCGTGCGCAATATCCAGTATCGTCAGGATATTGTTAGCCTTCGAATCATAAAGGTAGTGATCGACAAATGTAGGAACGTGTAGACCTGTGACCGGCCGGTCAATCTGGGTCGTCCTCAGTGCTAAATAGCCATCCCTTGTCGCGGGATCCAGGAAAGCATTGCCGGCAAAATAAAATAGTACCAGGTCACCGGGACGTGCGCGAACCAGGCAGAGCTCGCGCAGTTGACTTTCAATCTCATCGCGCGTCGCGACATCACCTGAGAGAAAGATCACGTCCTCAGGATTCCATCCCCCTCGTTCGGGATCAACCAGCAATTCATATAATGCATGGGCGTCAGCCTGGGCAAATGGCAAAGGAATAAAATGGGCTGTATCATTGTAATTATCTATGCCAACTATCAACGCATAGCGGTGTTCCATAATTCACCTCTGTCTCTATCTCTCTATCCAGATTGATTATACTACGCGAAATCACTCCTAGATAGGGATACATAGCGACACCATATACGATTCCCTCGTTCCCAACGTCGTTTAGAATAGCCGCGTTTCGAAGTGCGGGTGAATTGAGTAGCAATCTCAATGAATGACTGCTAATTTGGCAACTTTCCGTAATCCGAAACGTAACTCATACGTATATTAAGTAATAACCCTCTTCCTGCTAAAAGCGGGGTGCAAAGGGGCTGCCGCCCCTTGCGGAGGATGGAGTGTTCCCACCGCCTTCTAAAAGCGGGGTTCAAAGGGGCTGCCGCCCCTTTGCGGAGGATGGGGTGTCCCCACCACCTTTTTTCTCTCGCCGCCGCAGGCGGCCAGTAAAAAAGGCCAAAGGTAGACGTAATAGACATACAAATTGTATGATAGTAAAATCTAAAGTCATATTCACGGACAAGGTTACTTCTACAACTGGCATCCCTTGTAGAAACCGTGTCAGTTGAAGAAAGCAGGTCTGGATCTATGGATGCTCAGGCTACATATATGTTCCAAAGAAACCCTAATGAACAGGGGCCAAATGGCTCACCACGCCCAAAAAATAGCAATAATGGCAACGGAAACGGTGGACCCAATAAAAATATCACGACATCACTGATCATGCGCTCGTTGATCATCGTTGTTGTCGTCCTGTTAGGTTGGGGCCTTTTCCAATACTTCACTCAAAGCTCGAATAGTGGTCCGCAGGATGTGCTGGAAGTGCCATACAGTACGTTCTACCAGCAGGTCCAACAAGGTAATGTGCAGAACGTTGTCTTCCAGGGGCAAGATGCCACTGGTTCCTTCAAGAACGCTATAACAGTACCAGGTAGCAATAACGGTTTGCCATCGAAGCATTTTCATTTTACACAGCTGCCAAATGGTGACCCGACACTCACACCATTGCTGAACCAGCATCATGTGGCCTACCAGGCGAAAGCTGTTAGCGACAACAACTTCTTCTTGAATCTACTCTTCAACCTGTTACCATGGGTACTGGTCTTTGGCGTCTTCATCTTCATTGCCCGCCGGGCAACGCAGAGCCAGCAGAACATTTTCAGCTTTGGCAAGAGCCGTGCGAAGATGGTGATGGAAGATAAGCCAACCACAACCTTCGCCGATGTCGCGGGAGTTGACGAGGCGAAAAACGACCTGGTAGAGGTCGTTGAGTTCCTAAAAACTCCTGGCAAGTTCCAGCGGCTGGGCGGTAGAATACCCCGCGGTGTCCTGCTTGTTGGCCCTCCAGGAACAGGGAAGACATTGCTTGCCCGTGCCGTAGCGGGTGAGGCTAGCGTGCCGTTCTTCTCGATAAGCGGCTCCGAATTCGTTGAAGTGCTGGTCGGTGTCGGCGCGAGCCGCGTGCGCGACCTCTTTGAACAGGCTAAGAAAGCTGCGCCAAGTATCATCTTCATCGACGAGGTCGATGCAGTTGGTCGCCAGCGCGGGTCCAGCATCAACAGCAACGATGAGCGCGAGCAGACTCTAAACCAGCTGCTCGTTGAGATGGATGGCTTTGATACCCGCCAGGCCGTGGTCGTCATCGCTGCCACCAACAGGCCTGATGGCCTGGATAAGGCGCTGCTGCGTCCAGGACGCTTCGACCGTCGTGTTACCGTAGAACGCCCTGACTGGAATGGTCGCCTGGCAATTCTCAAGATTCACTCTCATGACGTACCCCTGGCGAGGGATGTCGACCTCATAACCATCGCCCGTGCCACTCCGGGTATGGTTGGCGCGGACCTGGCGAACCTGGTCAACGAAGCCGCGCTGCTGGCTGCGCGCCGCAACCTGGATGCGGTTACGCAGAACTGCTTCGATGAGGCCCTTGACAAGATTCTTATCGGCGCGGAACGTCCACTCATTCTCTCCGAAGAGGATTTGAATGTCGTCGCGTACCACGAAGGTGGTCATGCGCTGACAGGACTGCTGCAAGAGAACGTCGACCCGGTCTCCAAGGTCACGATTGTGCCGCGTGGACAGGCGCTTGGTGTCACGCAGTATACACCGTTGGACGATCGCTACAACTACTCGAAGGATTACCTCGAGGCGCAACTGGTGACCGCTCTTGGCGGCCGTGCCGCCGAGGAGGTGGCCATAGGGCACATTACGACGGGAGCGGAGAACGATCTCCAGCGTGTCACAGCTATTGCGCGCCAGATGGTTGCCCGTTGGGGTATGAGCGAAAGGCTCGGTGCCATCTCCTTTAGCGATCGTGAAGACCCGTTCGCCGGTACCTCGCTGGCGAGCAATTCTCGCGAATACAGTGAGAAGACGGCCACGGTCATTGATGAAGAGGTCGATCGTATCGTAAAATGGGCCTACAATCGAGCCGTCAGTCTCCTGTCGGAGCATCGCACAACGCTCGACCGTATTGCAAAGGCGCTGCGACTGCATGAAACCATCGATGCCAAGCAATTGCGCGCGATCATGGTGGAGACAGGCGCAATCGAGGCCGCACCTTTAGCGTATCAAGGCTAAGCCAGAACACAAGGCCAGGGATAACGAACGCGCCGCGCGTTCGTTATCCCTGGTGTTGTGTTATTATTTTTGTCTGCTCAGCTCCCGAGTAGCGAACGCAACGTTTCCAGCAACAAATCTTGCGGGCATGGTTTGGTGAGGAAAGCCTGGGCGCCGAGTTCTCGCGCTCTTTCCTGGTGCTTTTCGGAAGATCGTGAAGTCAACATGATCGTTTTCACCCTGGCGAGCTCCGGGTGGACGCGCATCATACTGAGCACGTCATATCCACTCAGGTTTGGCATCTCTATATCCAACAAAAGCGCGTGTGGTGGATCGTCCAGCAGCCGTTCAAGCGTCTTCATGCCGTCATCGGCCTCTCTGACCTGGTATCCCGCGTAGGTAAGCGTCTGGCGCAAAGATTTCCGGATATACACAGAATCGTCCGCGATCAAGATAGTTTGTCGTCTTTGCGTGGGATACTGGGCCTGTTTGCCGCTCTTCCGTATCGCCGCGATTTTAATGGTGCTTTCCTGCATTTCATAGTGGTTTATGAGTCCAGGTAAATCAACGACAAGCAGGATATTGCCCATAGCATCGATAACCACTCCGGCGATGCCCGGCCGCTGTAAGTGAGGAGCAAGCGGCTTCACCAACAGTTTGACCTCTCCCAGGATATCATCGACCTGTACCGCCATGGCATGCGCTTCAGTCGGAAGTATGAGCACTGGTCGAACGCCCTCCTCGGTGGCGTGCTCCGCTGGGAAGCCGAGCAGACTATGCAGGATGTAGAGATGTTCTGGCAACCTCTGTTTGCCATCGTCGATGCGCTGCACCTGCGAAAATGGCACCACCACACGGTGGCTTCCCGTTTTGACAAGAAAGCCCTGCAGTGCTCCCTGTGAACGAGGGAGACGCAGGTGGAAGCTGATACCTCCCAGGCTATTCCGTCGCGCTACGATAGTTCCGTTCAGACGGCGGATAGCCTCCTGTACCTCGTCCAGCGCGCCTCCACCTACCACCATCGAGAAGCCTACCTCGATAGTGACTTCGTTGCCAATTGCGCGAGCATGCAGCCAGGTGCGATTCACTGCATTTCCGCTCTCTTCTCCGCCTACCTCTTCTGGGGCTGTCGATCTATGGGCGGTACAGGTGCGAACGAGCTGTAACAGCGGGTGTTTGAGCTCTTCCAGGATATCCTGGTCAATTTCTGTCGCGGCACCCTCTACCTCGAAGAGCACTCGCTGCTGTTGAGCCAATGGACTCATCATTACGGCGCGCTCGATACGTGCCAGGAGCGTACTGATCGGCGCGAGCCTGAGCAAGAGGGTGTCGTTCCGTACATTGGTAGCCTGGTCAATGTGTTGCCGCGTAATGCAGTTGAGCTGGGCAATGGCAGTCCGTAATTGCGAGGAGGCGGTTGTGACATCGGCAACGGCCTCGCCCAGTGAGTGTACCAGAAAGTCGCTTTCTGTAAAACGATCAATCTCCAGTTCATCCCATTGTAGCGAATCCGGGGGCTTCGGGGACTGTGGTTGTGCCTTGCTCTTATGTTGATGCAACTTGCCTGTGCGTTGTGCCGACTCATCAAGGATACGCGCAACAAGTGACGATGTAGGTCTTTCATCGTTTGCGGATTGTGCTGCCGCAGCATTGAAACGTCTTGCGGCGAGTTGCGTAGCTAACAGGCCCTCCATGTGTCGCAAGCGCGCCTCAGCCACATGTAATTCCTGCAGCGCTTTTTCAACCTCTGCCTGCGCATTCTCCAATGGGTTACTGAGTTCCGCCAGTTGCTCGGAATGTTGTACGAGTTGCTCGAAGCGATGGACATCGACGCGCACAAATGGCGCTGGTTGATGCTCTTGCGCAGGTTTGAGTACAGGGCTGACCTCTTCTACAGGTTTGAAGGGTACGCGCGCATGTGAGTCCTTTGCTTGCTCTTCTTCCACGTGTTGAGCATAACCTGGTCTCTCTGCCGGCCTGGCCGCTATGTTTATGTTGAGCGCTTTATACTCTGTCTCAAGTTCGGCAAGGAGATTACTACTTTCTTCACCATTCGTGACAAAACTGATCAGCGTCTTCTCTAAAGCGTGCGCCGTTTGCACAAGCGCATTTAACCCGATAAAAGGCACAATCGCGCCGTTGATTATCTGCTTGACCAGGTCTTCAAGGTGGTGGGCAATGGTCGACATGACCATGCAACCGACGGCGCCAGTAGTCCCTTTCAGCTTATGGGCGGTACGCTGGATAATCTGTAAGTGAGCAGCATCTAAGTGATCATCCGGCTCAAGTTGCTGTAATGTTCGTCGTATCGTCGAAATATCTTCGTCAGCTTCGCCAACGAAAAGGGCGAGCATCTCTTCTGGTGCAAGAAATTTTTCGCCTGCTTCCTCTTCGCCAGGAGGTTGTGTGGATGTATCTTTTTGAGCACCCTCCCCTTCCCAATTCACCATGTCCATCTCATCAAAGGCCTGGAGTATGGCCAGGTCTTCGGCGGATAGTTCATCATGGTTGAATGCATCATTCATCGAAAGCCGCCGTTTCTATGCGCTGTACGACATCGGCGAGCAATATTGGGACATCTAAAACGAGTGCTCCTTGCTGCATTCCTTTCACACCTGCTGTCCGTGAAGGCATATATCGCGTAGTGGCTGGCGCTTTAGGAGCTGCGAGAGCCGCAAGGGCTGCCAGGGCTGGAGAGTCTGCCGGGCCTGTAGGACTTGTGGGGCCTGCGACTTTGCCTGCAAAGAGGCTATCCTGCGGCCCTTGCTGCATAGATGTTGTTTGTCCGATAGAGGGCACCAGCAGGCCGATAGGTATGTTCGCGTGGTTGGCAATGAGCAAAATAGCGTTCGACAGATCAACAGCGTGACCGGAGAGATAGAGGGTAAGATCGATCACCGCGATAGCTTCCCCCCGCCAGGCTACCATACCGGGCATCCATTCAGGGGTAGCTGGCAGCAGTGAAAGTCGATGAGGAGGTAACACAACTTCGTTCAGCGTTGTGAGAGGAAGGAGACACGTTCCTGTGCCAAGGATACATTCTAAATAATCTTTAGACTGTGCAGCCGCGGGAACCTGGCGTGCCAGCGCGCGTGCGTAATCCCAAAACTCATCGTCACGTAACTGCTCAAGATTTTGCAGTTGCGCAGAGTCTAAAGGTGTAGCGCTGGCCTTGGGATGTTCGTTCATGTATGTTTTGTAAGATACCTCTGCCTACCAGGCTGTCTCCCTTTACATTAAGGTTGGAACCCCCAGGTGCGAGTGCAGGACGGAAATAACCTCTTGCGTTTTGAATGGCTTGGTAATATAATCTTTTGCACCTGCCAGGCGGCCTTTAAGGCGATCAATCACTCGATCGCGGCTGGTGAGCATAACGATGACCGTATTATTAAATTGGGGTTTTGTTTTCAGGCGCCGGGCGAACTCGTAGCCATCCATCTTGGGAAGGCCAATATCAAGGATTACCAGGTCAGGTATGCGTCTCAAGCGTTGTTCGGTAATTGCTCGCAAAGCTTCAATGCCATCGGAGTAACTGACAGATTCGAACCCCTCGCGTCTCAGGCTGGTTTCAATGATCTTCCGGACGGTGGGTGAGTCGTCAACGATCATGACCAGTTTGCTCATTAGTACCTTCCTCTCTCTTTACCCCTTTGACATCAATAGTACCATAGAGATGTAGCAACTGCAACATGTTAAGCATAAAGATATTCTTAAATTTATCATTTGTTATGATAAATGTTAATTAAATTATGTACGAGATACAACTTTTAAGAATTTCTCCAGCGCTTTCGTGCGGTACTGGCGCCCAAAATCAACAATATTGGCATGCACAGTATGTGGCTGTTTCTGTAGTTCTGCCTGCGCGAGACTTCTTAAAAGCAGCGCATCTTCGCTCCATGCCACATCCAGGATTAACTCCGGCAAATCCTCCTCAACGCGGTGGGCGTCGAGGCGTTTGAGCCACAACGCGAAGAGCCGTTCCAGCCAGCGATGGCGTACCTCGCGCGAGAGCAGTGGTGAGAGCGCCACAGTATCCATGTCAAACATCGTGCGGCTACTTGCTTCCTCCAGCAAAGCCTCTAAGGAATACATACCTGCGTCGATCATCTCATCGAACAATGGGACCGTCTCTGGTCGGCTTTCCAGGAGCCGTTCATCAATTAAAAGAGCAAAGAGATCAAGCGCCATATAGTCGTCATTCTGTCCGATGTACGAATTCGCGTCTTCTACCAGGTCTCGCAAAACTTCAAAAAGAACCTGTGGTGACTCTACCTGGCTCAATCTCCTGGCAAACTCCCCAATGTGCTGGTGACGAGCTTCACTATCTGTCGGTAGCGTAGCTTGTTGTGTGGGGACTGAGTGCAGCGTCACCTGCGTTTCACCATTAAAATCCCACTCCTCCGATACTTCTTCCGTATCATCAGTTGCCTCCTCAGCTTGTGCTGGCTCGTGCTCATGCGAGATTTTTCCCAGCATGCCCATGATCTCTGCCAGTAACACAGGGTGGCGTATAGTGAGTTCCTCTAGCAGCTGAATGAGTTGTTCCCTGCTGGTAGTTTGCAAGCGCTGCTCAAGTTCTGGTGTCATATACATCCTTCAAGTATGTAATGTCACTTCTCCTTCTCCAACGACTATGTATTGTCGCTTTGTGCGACAGGCAGCGTGAAAGTGAAAGTACTGCCATATCCAACGCGACTTTCCGCTGTAATGCGCCCTCCATGCGCTTCAACCACGTGCCGGGCAATAGCCAGTCCCAGACCACTTCCCCCACCGCCTGGACCAATAAAATCAGTTTTCGAGCGCGCGCGATCGGCTTTATAAAATCGTTCAAAAATGCGCGGCAGCTCTTCTGGCCGGATACCTACGCCTGTATCTCGCACAAAAAAACGTTGTGCTTGTCTACCCGCCTGCAGCGCCGTACCAATTGTCACTGTTCCGCCCGAATGAGTGAATTTGATAGCGTTATGTATAAGATTGACGAGCACGCGCGCAATCTGTTTGCTGTCAGCCGCTACCAGCACATTCCCTTCTTCAATTTCCGTGCGCAGCATGACGCGATGCCGCTGCGCCTGCGGCAGCATGCGCGCCATGACCTCCCGTACCAGGTGCTCTGCCTGTACAGGCTCGATGACCATCGGCACCAGGCCGGATTCGATGCGCGAGAGTTCCAGTAGCTCGGAGACCAGTCCGTTCAGATGTTGAACCTCGTTTTCAATCTTCTCGAGGAACACTTGCGCTTTGTCGCGGTCGGTATCGATAGCCTCTTCCAGGGTCTCCGCCAGTAAACGAACCGAGGCGAGCGGGGTGCGCAGTTCATGTGATATGTTCGCGATGAAGTCACGGCGCACACGCTCCAGCCGCCGCAGTTCCGTTAAATCTTCAATAGCCACAACAAAATACGTATAGTATGACGCTGCTTGATGGCCCGCCACTCCCCCCTGTGCGGCCTGCACGTTCCTCTCCGCGTGTTCCAGTGGAGTCACCGTGACCTTCCATGCCGTACCAGTAGCGTCTTTGGTATGCTCACCTTTGCGAGGTTGGTCAGCGCTGATACTATCTTGCACAACTTGCAGGATTGCCTGGTCATGGACAACCTGGTCTAATCTGAGGCCCTGCATTGGTTCAGCCGAC
>CATPCK010000922.1 GCA_955652655.1 uncultured Ktedonobacteraceae bacterium
CCTGTTATCTTCTTCGCTTTGCGGGGATTACGTATGCGGGGAGTTACCTATCAGTATAAACAGGTCACACAGGGAAACATCGCGCTGATCGTCAGCGCGACTGGTCCGGTGCAGGGGACTATCTATAACGCGGACTTTTTAGCAACGGGCAGGGTCTCAGAAATTGATGTGAAGTTGGGCCAGTCGGTCAAGGCTGGGCAGACACTGGCGAAAATTGATAATACCGCTTTAGAAGATGCGCTAAAGCAGGCACAAGCTTCATTGCAACAACAGAAAGATTTTGGTACGCTGGATGCTATCAATGTCGCACAGGCCCAGGTGGATACGGCCCAGCATAACCTTGATAACGCCACGCTAACGGCTCCGCACGCTGGTGTGGTGACCGCCATCAATGGCGCGGTTGGGGGAATGACCACCGGCGGTGGCAGTGTTAGTGGTGGTGGTAGCGGTGTTGCAGGTTTCATCCAGATCGTTGATAGTTCCTCTCTCCAGGTACAGGCCAACGTGAACGAGAGCGATATCGGGGGAGTAGCTGTGGGGCAGGCGGTGTCATTCACGGTCAATGCCTATGGCAGCCGTACGTTTCATGGGACGGTCAGCGCGATAGCACCATTGGGTCAGAACGCTTCCAACGTGGTGACGTACCCTGTGACAATCAATGTCGATATGAAGAGTATACAGGGCGCGAATGTGCTACCGGGCATGACAGCCAGTGTCACGATTACGGTAGCAATGCACTCCAATGCCTTGCTTGTACCGGTGGATGCCGTTAATTTTTCCCAGGCTTCGACGCTGATCAGCAGCAGTGAGCGTGACGCGGCACTGTCTCAGGCGCAGCAGATGATGGCCGGATTGCAGAGCGGGGGAACGGGTGGTGCGAAGCCCAATATGACGGCCTCCTATGTGCTGGAGCGGGCCAACAATCGGTGGACGGCGAAGCCAGTGGTTTTGGGGTTGACGGACGGTACCTCATATGAAGTGCTCAGTGGGCTTACTCTGGGAGAAAGTGTGGCTGTTGGCGTGCAGGGTGGTGGTACGACTGGCCCCGTTGGGAGACCCGGGACTGGAATAGGTGGTTAAACGGAGTATGACGACGAATAATTACCATCCACCGGTGCATAACATACAGGACACGCGTGCTGTTGATGATGCTAAGGCCAGGGCTGATAGAGAAGTTATGGTGCAGGGAGCAGCTGTGACTGATCAAGCGGGGAAAGGGCCGGTGGTGGAGATACGGGATTTGACGAAGACGTATAAGCTTGGGCACACGAGGGTGCGGGCCTTGCGAGGAGTTTCGCTAGAGGTGAGACGTGGTGAGTTTGTGGCGATTATGGGACCGTCAGGGAGCGGTAAATCCACGCTGATGAACCTGGTGGGCTGCCTGGATCATCCCACAAGCGGGGAGTATCGTTTGACGGGCAGGACAGTAAGCAGCATGCCGGCAGACGAACTGGCCGACATTCGCAATCAGAAGATCGGGTTTGTGTTTCAGGGCTTTAATTTACTGGCCCGCTCAACAGCGTTGAAAAATGTCGTGATGCCGCTGATGTACGCGGGGCTTTCCCGGGGGGAGCAGGAGCGGCGCGCTCGTAAAATGCTACAGTTAGTAGGGTTAGGGGCACGTATGAATCACAAACCAGCGGAACTTTCCGGTGGGCAACAGCAGCGCGTAGCCATCGCACGGGCGCTGGTGAACAACCCATCACTGCTGCTGGCTGATGAACCAACGGGAAACCTGGACAGCCATACCAGCCTGGAGATTTTGACCGTGCTGCAGGCTTTGAACCAGCGGGGATTGACGATTATGCTTGTCACGCACGAAGCCGATATCGCGGCCTATGCGAAGCGCCAGGTTGTATTCCGGGATGGGCGGGTCGTGCGAGATGAAGTTGTGGCTGCTCCCCGCTCGGCCCAGGCGGACTGGTTAGCCTCCAGGCAGACCCCACAGGTTACGCAAGCGGAGCGCGCGCAGGAAGGTGAGGGGAGTAGCAGCCATGAGTAGCTCGACAAAACTACAAACGCAGCCCGCAAGGGAAACATCAGCTGTGACGCCACGCAGGCAGAAAGCTCAGTTGCGTCTAAAGCGGGGCCTTATGTTGGGGGCAAATTTCGGTAGCGCCCTGGATGCCCTGTGGGTCAATCGCCTACGTTCGTTATTGACGACCCTGGGTGTGGTGATAGGAGTAGCGGCGGTGATCGCAGTCGTCATACTGACGCAGGGGGCGACGACATTGCTTAACCAGAACCTGGCTGCGCTGGGCACCAACACGCTGGTTATCTTCCCCGGCACAGCGACTTCCGCGCAATCGCTCACGGTCGATGATGCCAGGGCATTAGAAAAGGTGCCGCACGTGGCGAATGTCAGTCCTGTACTCGGCATCAGCGTACAATCGATCTTCGGCAACCAGAACTGGAATACGCGCGTGCAGGGGGTCTATCCGAACTACCAGAGTATCCAGAGTTGGCAGCTTGCCAGGGGGAGATGGTACAGCGCGGATGAAGAAATGGCGGCGCAGCCTGTGGCAGTGATTGGCCAGACGATCGTGGATAACCTTTTCGCGGCGACGGGAACAAACCCGGTCGGCCAGACGATACGCATCAATGGTCAGCTCTTCCGCGTGGTGGGGCAATTACAGTCCAAGGGAGCGCAAGGTTTCGCCAACCCCGACGATGTGATCTTTGTACCCTTCAGTACCGCGCTTTCCCGTTTGAAGAACTCGACCTACGTCGACCAGATTCAGATCCAGGTGGATAATGCCAATAATGTCAACCAGGCGCAGACCGTCGTTACCTCCATGCTGGAGAAACGCCACCATATCACGCCCGGTGTGGCTGACGATTTCAGGGTACGCAACTCGAATCAACTGGTGCAGACGGCACAACAGCAATCATCGGTGCTAGCGGCCCTGCTGGTGGGTATCGCGGCCATCTCGCTCACCGTTGGAGGGATCGGCATTATGAATATTATGCTGGTCTCAGTCACGGAGCGCACACGCGAAATTGGCATTCGCATGGCAATAGGGGCACGCCAACGCGATATCCGCAACCAGTTCTTGATTGAAGCCCTCACGCTGAGTTCCATTGGAGGAGTGATCGGCATCACCATAGGAATGCTAGGTGGATTTGCGCTTGTGACGGCTTTCCACCTGCCGTTCGTGCCGAGTATTCCAGCGGTCCTGATCGCCTTTGGCGTTTCTGCGGCGGTAGGCGTCGTCTTCGGGCTGTATCCCGCTGTGCGCGCCTCAAAGCTCGATCCGATCGTCGCGTTGCGGATGGAGTGAGAACGAAGATGTGGTGGAAGCATGAAACTATGCATGGTAGCATTCCAAAATTGCTGAAGAGCTTGCGTATTGGGCCATATGAACTTTGTATGTTAGTGGTGGTGGCGGTGGCTACGATAGCGCGCCTCGTGCTCATCTCCTATAACTGGCCGGTCACCAATAGTGATGAAGGGAACATGGGGCTGCTGGCAATGCATGTTGCTTACCGGGGAGAACTGCCTATTTTTTTCTACGGTTTGCCATATATGGGTCCCGTGGAGGGATATATCGCGGCGCCACTGTTCCACCTCTTCGGAACCTCACTCTTTTCGCTACGGGTGGGTCTGCTGCTGCTGTTTGCGCTGTTTCTCATCAGCATGTACTATCTAACGCACCTGCTCTATACGAAGAAGTTTGCTCTGGCCATCGTGGTATTGTTTAGCCTTGGATCGGACCTTGTCATTCAGCATCAACTAAAGGCTGTCGGGGAGTATCCTGAAACGGAGCTATTCGCGGCGTTGATTGCGCTGCTTGCCTGCTGGCTCGCACTCTCTTCTCACACGTTTAGTGCTGATGCACCGGCACAGGTGAAACGAAGACGCGCCGTCGTCTTCGGTTTGCTGGGGCTCGTGGTGGGGATTGCTGTCTGGGTTGATTTCCTGATACTACCGGTTGTGGCGGCAGCAGGTTTGCTGCTCTTGCTTTTTTGCTGGAAAGAGTTACGCACGTGGGCAGGAATGAGCCTCGTGACAGGTATTATCACCGGGGCATTCCCCTTGATCCTGTACAACATGACAGCACCTCAGGGTCAAGACTCCCTGACGATGCTTTACAAAATTCATCAAGCTGAGGCACTGCCAGCGACGGCGCAGCATCTACCATTTCTCCGGCAGGTTGTCGGCACTATCTTTATTAGCCTGCCCCTGGCGACAGGGGCGAATCCATCCTGTCCCATCGCTACATTTCCGCTCTTTGGGCCACTGACGACATCAGCGCTGCCATGCGCCGTGTTTGAGAGCAGCTGGGGAATCGGCTTTATTACCCTGGGAATGCTTGCCGCCTTCCTTGCTGTCCATAGTATATGGTCACTCTGGCGGAAATCGCCAGCAGGGGAGTGGACTTTGGAGGAAAGACAAACGACGATTCGACAGTGCGCCCGGCTCATGCTATTGGTCAGCGCCGGGCTAACGATCGTCTCGTATATGCTGAGCCCGGTCGCAGCCGACATTCCTGATATTACCTCGCGCTACTTGATATGCCTGCTCATCGCGGTTCCCACCGTATTGTGGCCCCTGTGGAGTGGCAACAGCAGGCTAATGGCATTGTCAGGTTGGCGGGAAAAAGCTCTGCTCGTCCTGAAAGTGGGGTTACTCGTGCTGGTCGCAACTACCTTTCTGTTGGGGATGGTCAGAACATTCGCAGGTGTGCCTCCTACTGAAGCCGTCTATAGCCAGGAAGGTGCGCTGGTGCAGGATTTGCTGCAGATTGGTACGACGCGCATCTACTCAGAGTATTGGACATGCAATCGCCTGACTTTCCGCAGCCAGGAACAAATCATTTGTAGCGCCTTAGATGAGCAACTGAAGCCAGGTTTCGATCGCTATTTGCCATATCGTTCTATAGTGGGGGCGGCAGCGCATCCCGCGTATGTGTTTCCACTGCATTCTCAGCAGTCGGTAGCCGTTCAGAGGGAGTTGCTAACTAAAGGGCATTACAGGCACTATATATTTGAGGGTTACGATGTTTATCAACTAGATTGAGGAGCTTTAGTGCTGCTTAATACAAGTCGATTGCGACCTCACTAAAGGTTACTCACATGATTTTGAAATCGAGCAGGGGGTTGCGGCAGCGCTACAACTCCCTGCTCGATTTCAAAATCATGTTATTTGTTGTCTCGTTGTATGTATTGTTTGAGCGTATCTATTAAGAAAGGGCTGTTGAGGGAGGGTAACTCCTCAGAGATTCGCTCTTTTTCGTGATCTAGAGGTGTGGGGTTATTTATGGCCGGGGGTGGGCCACTGTTCTGTATGTTTTTTAGCCTGATGGGTTTGTTCATCTGGCGGCTGGATGGTCTTACCTGTTCCGTTATCGGCCCTTAGTTGTCAATATTGGCTGCGGTAAGGAGATCGTTGACGGGTTTCTGATCTCGTGCGGGGAAAACAGCATGGGAAGGGCGCTGGTCAGCAGTATTGACCTGCGGGGACCCGTAGTTGTCAGGAGGGGGCATGTATGGGC
>CATPCK010000923.1 GCA_955652655.1 uncultured Ktedonobacteraceae bacterium
CTCCACCTCAACTCAGAGTACCGACGAAGGCGCTCTGCTTTGGCTTCGACACTTGACACATCGGGGCGTTCTGACAACACGCCCGTGCTCGCCCAGTCCTGCCGAACGAGCAACGTTCTCATCGTGAACCTGCTTCATCTGACATTATTGCCTCATGTTCGTGTTATTTCAGGAAAGGCCAAATAGGTCTGGTGGAATTGTACCACGTGCTGCAAGCAGAACAATGAGAAGGGCGCTTCTGAGCGGCTAAGGGTGAGATGACCAGGAATAGATGGCAGAAGCGTAGCGCAAACGCATTCTGTAACCACTTCTGTATTTCAGCAATGTATGGTATAGTTGGGCAAAAGTCGCGTGATTTTCCTGTTCGACTTAACCCACTCCATGCGGCTTCGAGGAGGTGAGATGCTTGCGAAACAACGCCCACTGGCAGAAGAACAGCATACGACGCGCAAAGTGATTCTCTTTGTGGAAGACGATCCCAACATTGGTGAGTTCCTTCTGATGGCCATCTCGCAAGAAACCCCGTATCAGGCACTCTTAGCTGCATCAGGCGAACGTGCCTTAGAGATAGTTCAGCACATCAAACCATCCCTCTTTGTGCTGGACTACTATCTCGGTACGATGAATGGTCTCTGCCTCTATGACCGGCTCCATGCTCAGCAAGGCCTCGAAGCTATTCCTGCAATCATTATGAGTGCGGGTTCATCAGAACATCAAGATGAGATCGACCAACGGCATCTGCTTAACCTTGCCAAACCCTTTGACATAGACGATCTGCTTCTTTCTATCCGCCGGGCGCTCAACTAACATCAAGAGCAGAGGTAACCTCTTTTCATTCGTTCATGCTTAGGAAATGGCTTCGTCGTATGGTATACTAGTTTTTAATCGAGTAGATACCCTCGCCATGGAGGTTTTTGTTTTATGACGCGGCTTCAAGCAGGTCAGTGGCCCCATTACACGTACATCGTTCCACATATCTATACAAGGGCAAAGGTACGCCTTATTGGTTTGGGGAACTATGCACCAACAGGAACTATAACCAACGAATATTTTGCCTATATCTCCACTCGTTTAGGCGACTCTCGCAGTGCAGATGACCTGGAACGTGTAACAGGCCTGAGTACACGTCACGTTCGTGCCAGCACCCTGGAACTATGTCGCAAGATGGCCGGTGCGGATGCGCCGGGACTAATCGACGGGCCAGATGCGCCGCAGGATGAGTCACTAGTCGATATGGCCGTAATTGCCGCCCAACGTGCCCTTGCCAGCGCGGGCCGTGACGCCTCCGAAATTGACACGGTAATTGGGGCATCTTCCTCCGATAACGATGCCTTCCCTACTGTTGCCGGGCTGGTTCAAATGCGCCTTGGGTTGGGACCTATCCGCGCGACTATGCTCAAAGGGGCCTGCGCCTGCCAGACAGAGGCCTTTCAGATGTGTGCCGAAGTGTTAGCCGCCAATTCCGCGAAACTGGTGTTGATGGTCACAGCCGAAGGGCTCCTCTCCAACATTATGAACGTCCTTGACTGGAAAACAAGCTCTCTCTTCGGCGAAGGAGCATCGGCTTTTCTGTTGGAACTTGGCGATGAAGATACCTACGTCATCAATGGTTCCGATGCTCACCAGGGTCCCTCTCTCTACTACCAGACACCCCTGAGGAAAGATGTCATCGAAATGGCAGAAGTTGACATGAAGATGCAAACGCTTTTCAAGGAGGGCAAAGGGAAAGAACTCAACCAGGTGCTCACACAATACATGGTTGGCTATACCAAAATGAACGGCAAAGAGGTCTACCGCGAGGCTCCACGCGCTATGGCGGAGTCGGTCGATGTTTTGTGCCGTCACGCAGGGTTGAGTCCGGATGAACTGGCCTATATCGTGCCACACCAGGCCAATTCGCGCATTACACGCCGTATGGGCGAATTGTTGATCAACGACTACGGCTGGCCCGAGTCTACCATGGGTAAGCTGGCTGATAATTTCCGCTACTACGGCAATCTCTCCAATGCCAGTATCGCTACAGCCCTGGTCGAACTACTGCGCCAGGATCAACTTCACGAGGGCCAGTGGATGGCGCTACCTGCCGTTGGCGGTGGTATGAATTATGGCTGCTGGCTGTTACCCTTCCATGAGATGAAAAACCCGGAGGCTGTCTTAAATCCCTTGTAGCACATAAGGACTCCTCACTATCTGCAGCAGAGAGGAGCCAAGAAACCCTTGATATTACGTCAAACCGCGCTCATATGTATTAAAAATCTTATTGTCCCACTCGTATCCTGCTCCTACAAAGGCATCACGTACCATCATCAGGTCGGGAACATAGGCATTGATGCTCTCTATGCCCATGTCAGTCAACTGTCTGCGCAGTGCATAGGCGATCAGGCTAATTGATTCGGTTGTGCCATCGATGTAGCCGATGGAGAGTTGTGAACCATTGCGGCCCTGGTGTGGTTCTGCTATGGCCAGGCCATCCAGGCGATTCCAGCGGCGCAAGATATAAACCTGTTGCGCCCGCAGTTTAGCTTCCAGCAAATCGTTGGTGATTGCGTAAGCTGTGAAACTATGATAATACAACCCGCCAATGGCTGGAAAAATATTCGAAGTATTGAGGTAGTCAATGATATCATCAATATCTGCCTGAGTAGCCAGTTGTGGCGTGTCCAGACCATATTGATGGTTCGCTGGAACAGCCTCTGCTTTGGCTCGGAATTGCGCGAAGGAGCCGATTTTTCGGAAAAACCCTCGTTCGATAAGCGAGGTGGCAATAGTATTGGTGGACTCGGTGATAAGTCGAGCATTTGTCGCACCACGCCTCATCGCCTCCGCCAACATAGCCTCATCGAGAGCCCTGGCAAGGCCATGCTGTCGATTGGTTGGGTCAACGCGCATCCCTTCAAGCCAGGCATCCGTCTCGTTAAGCATCTGGAGATGGGATACGGCTACAGGTTTACCATCTACCGTCGCAACAAACAGGATCCCCTTTGTATCGTGTAGCCACTCGTCCCAAACATACTCTATATAGTCTCCCCACTCCCATGTTTGTCTGCAAAACGCGAGCACTGCCTCGCGATCCTCTGGCCGGGCGGGGCGTATTTCTGTCTCAGGCATGATTATCTCCTTCTCTTTGTCCTATAATGAATGTAACGAGAATTATGGTTCTCGTCAATGCGCACTATTTTCAGGTCTCAATACTTCAGACGTAGTTTCTGAGCGAAACAGTTTACCCCTTTCAAACGTAATAGAGAAATATAACTAATATCCGATGGGATAAGACCAGTTACTCATTCACACAGGAGCCTCTAATGCCGCAGAAACCTGTACACGAACAAGAGCAAGATGAAGAACAACAATCTGTTCCTCAAACTATTCAGGAGAATACGCAAGAAGTTATAGAGGGAGCGCAGCAAGAAGTTCAAGCTGCACAAGCACCGTGGTACCTTACACTAAAACGCGGACGGTTATTGCTGGTTTTGTACGCGCTACAACTGGCGCTTTTTGGTATCCTGGCATGGTGGGTACATTCTAATCCTGTTCTGCCGATCGACGTCACTATAACTCGCGAATTTCAAGAGAACCAGGCTCCCTGGCTGAAGTACATCATGATTGCCGTTAGCTATCCAGGGAATGTGCCCCTCATCTCACTAGGTCTTGTTGTGCTGGCTGGCGTCATTCTCTGGCTCGTGAGGCTGCGCCTGGAGGCCATCATACTGGTGGCACTTTCCGCCTTCAGTTCCTTGTTGAATGGACTCTTAAAGATTATTGTTGCACGTCCGCGCCCTACCGGACGCCTTGTCGATATCCTCCAGGCCGCCAGTGGTCTAAGTTTCCCTAGTGGGCATGTCATGGCCTATCTGGCCTTCTGGGGCTTTCTGTTTTCGCTGTGTATTATTCTCTTCAAGGGGAAGAGTTGGTGGCGCATCACGCTATTAATTGTTTCCGCGCTGTTTGTAGTACTGGTGGGTCCATCGCGCATCTACCTTGGCGATCACTGGGCCAGCGATGTACTGGGTGCCTATTTGATAGGCGGAGTATTGCTAGGAGTGGCCCTCTGGCTCTACCTCATGCTCAGAGAGAGAGGAGTGTTGTCGAGGAAAGAGAACTAGCTCATCACAGCGAACAGCTTTTTATGTTGATGCAGGTCTGGCAGCCGCTGGTTGCCAGACCTGCATCAACATAAAAACATCTGCACATTGGGTTACTTAACCCTATTGGCCTTCCTCAGCGAAGGGAGATTTCACGTCTGAATGTTCTGGAGTATAGGTGTTGTCATCCCCCTCAGATGAAGAAGCGGCCTCGTTGTCCGGGGAATGTGACATAGTAGCGCGATTCCCAGAACTGCCATGGGAGGTTTCCTGCTCGGAGGTGCTGGATAAGGCTTCCGCCATGCCAGGTTGATGTTCCTGTCCATGCGGGGATGCCCCTTGTGTATCCTGTGTTGGCTCATCATGATCAGGGGTACGTATTTCAGCTAACCTTGCTTCAATTTTGTGTATCCGCATTCGATAAGCTTCAACTTGTGCCTGTGCCTTGGTAGCCTTCTTCGCAGCCTTTTGCTCATTTTTTTTTGCCCGTTCGAGCCTCAGCATAGCTTTCGCTTCTTGCCTGGCCTGTTTTTTACGCTGTTTCTTTGTTCCATTTGGGGACGAAGTTACCGCTTCATTGCTCAACGTCTTTACCATATTCTGCACCTCAATCTTGGAATAACATTGTTACAACGTGTGACTCACGTTAATGGATAGGCGCCTTTCATTAAACGCAAAATACTGCTGGTTTTCTTCCAGCACCGTGGTGTGACGCCTCCTGGTGATATTTTACACTATACATTATCAATGACAAAATAGCCATACTTCCTGGAGCAAGATTTATTGTACGGTGTTTTTGTGTGTGATACACTCACACCAAGCGGAGGCTGAATAGCCACATGCGAGAAAGAATGCTATAAGGGTTACCAAAAATGGAATTAAACGACACGACCGACTATCAACGCTGTTTTGTCTGCGGACAACGCAATCCGTTTGGATTACACCTGGTTTTTCGAATCGACAATAACACTATCGTCGCCGAATTTCAGCCGCGAGAGGAACACCAGGGCTTCCCGGGAGTTATTCATGGTGGTATCGTGGCAGCAGTGCTCGATGAAGCATTGGGGAGGACATCGCTGCTGGCAAAGAACCCGGAATGGTCTATGACGGGACGTTTGGAAATACGCTACCGCCGCTACGTCCCCTATGGACCGCTTTTACGTATACGGGCATCATTAGAAACTGAGAGACGTCGTATGGTGCAAGCTTCTGGAAAGCTTACACTGGCCGACGATGAGAATACCTTACTTGCCGAGGCAGATGGTACCTTTTTATATCTTTCTACCAATGCGGTCGATACGATTTTGAAGGATTATCCAGGGCTGCGTGGATTTCTTGAAAATTAAAACTTGTGTCGCATAGGGCTTCGCGAAGCCCTATGCGACACAAGTTTTAGTAGATGCATCAAACCAGGCTATTTTATTTAGCCGATTTTTTCGCTGCCGGTGCTATTCACATCTGGCCGTAGTGGAGATGTACCAACCGGCGGTGTAATAACCTGCGGTACGCCCTGGGGTAAAGATTGCGGAGATGCAATAACTGCCCCTGTTTCCCGCATAATCTCCTGAAGTTGATTGGAATCGATCACCTCATTGCGGCGCAGTTCCTGGGCTATGCGGTCGAGTGTCGGACGATGCGTTTGCAAGAGTTCAACAGCACGAGCATGACCGTTACGAACAATACGATCAACTTCATCATCGATTGTCTCGGCGGTCGTCTCGCTGTAATCGCTTGGAGCACCGGTATCACCGCCACTCGCGAATGGACTGCCACGCTCACTAAAAGAGATGGTGCCGATTTTTTCGCTCATCCCCCAACGGGTTACCATTTGACGGGCCAGGGCTGTGACTCGTTGCAAATCGTTCTCCGCACCCGTTGTGATGCGCCCAATCACCACCTCTTCGGCAGCACGTCCACCGAGGGCGGTCACAATCTGTGTCAATAAGTACTCTTTGGAGTAGTTATAGCGATCATCCAGTGGCGTCGACATAGTGACGCCCAACGCCTGGCCGCGCGGCACAATAGTGACCTTGGTGACCGGGTCAGCATGTTCTGAGAGCAGCGCCGTCAACGCATGACCTCCCTCGTGGTAAGCTATCACCTTCAGGTCTTCATCACTAAGCACCAACGGGCGTTCGGCACCCAGAAGAATCTTGTCCAACGCTTCGTTAAAACACTTTTGCGTTACGCGGTCCAGGTTACGACGAGCAGCCAGTAGCGCGGCTTCATTGACCAGGTTCGCCAGGTCAGCACCAACCATGCCTGGTGTCGAACGAGCGATAGCCACCAAATCCACGTCAGGAGCTAATGGTACATTGCGTGAGTGAATCTTGAGAATAGCCAGACGCCCGTTCCAATCGGGGCGATCTACCGTGACACGCCTATCAAAACGACCTGGACGCAGCAGCGCCTGATCAAGCCCATCAGGCCGATTGGTAGCCGCGATAACTACGACCGCCTGCCGGGTATCAAATCCATCCATCTCTACCAGGAGCTGGTTCAATGTCTGCTCGCGTTCATCGTTAGTATTGATACTTGAACCACGCTGTCGCCCTACTGCATCGATCTCGTCAATGAAAATGATACTAGGAGAAGCTTTTTTCGCCTGATCGAAGAGATCACGTACGCGGCTAGCGCCCACGCCGACCAGCACTTCGACAAATTCTGAACCGGACATAGAGAAGAAGGGGACACCAGCCTCACCCGCCACGGCTCTTGCCAGCAATGTTTTACCTGTTCCTGGAGGGCCAACGAGCAGTACGCCGCGAGGAATCTTGCCTCCCAAACGTTGGAATTTCTGAGGTGTTTTCAGAAACTCGACGACTTCTTGAAGTTCATATTTGGACTCATCGACGCCCGCAACATCGGCGAAAGTGGTGCTGGGCCGATCTTCAAGGATAAGTTTTGCTCGGCTCTTTCCAAAGCTGAATATCCCCTGTTGTCCCTGACCCGCCCGGCGCGACAAGAAAATGAAGAGCGCGATGACGAGAATCCAGGGAACGAAGGCGATCAGGAGGTTCAGCCAGAAACTGTTATCCTGTGGCGGCTGAGAGGAAACGGTGACGCCTTTAGACTGGAGTAACTGTGGGAGCTGCGGATCTCCATTTGGAAGCTGTATTACTCGATACTGGGTATAGGAACCAACTGGTTGTTTGAATTCTCCTGTAATATCTGTCTGCCCATTAAAAACGGCTGTTTTGATGTTCCCAGCATTGATTTGATCGTAATAGACACTATAAGCCAGCTGGTCGACCTGGTTCGAATTGTTGTTGCTATTCTGAGTGAAAAACGAGTATGCGTATATTC
>CATPCK010000924.1 GCA_955652655.1 uncultured Ktedonobacteraceae bacterium
GCTTCGATGAGCGTGGGCAGTATCTCGTTGGTGAGGGCCTGTATCTGACGCAGGCTTTCGGCCCAGGGAATATCCTGGTGATCGCGTGTGCCTCGTATCTCCACAAGCTGGAGTACGCTTTCATCGACGATGTTGCGGAAGTAGAGAAAGGCCCGGACGGCATCCGCGACGGGAACATGGGAGGC
Source organism: uncultured Ktedonobacteraceae bacterium (assembly GCA_955652655.1). Lineage (GTDB taxonomy): Bacteria > Chloroflexota > Ktedonobacteria > Ktedonobacterales > Ktedonobacteraceae > UBA11361. The sequence goes on from CATPCK010000924.1 coordinate 186, forward strand.
GCGGGTGATGGAGCCGTATTCCTTGCCAAGTTGTATGGCTTCCTGGCGCAGTTCTTCCGAGAGTTCGCTGTATGTGAGTGCGCGCAGCAGGAGCTCCAGCACGCGTCTTCCCAGGCTGCGGTAGGCATCGCGTGCTACCTCATCGAAGTGTTGATACCATGGGAGGGTGTTCAAGGTTCCATCGGTAAAGGCGAAACGCACGCGGCCAAGCACGCTTTGTACCAGCAGTTGCGCGGCCGGGTTGGGTCTGTGTTCAGCCTCTTTGCGGAGACGCGCCTCGATATCCGCGCGTCGGAAGCGGCGGTGTCCGCCACTGGTGCGTCGTGACGGCAACTCATTGCGGTCTGCCCAGAGTCGTACCGTTGCCGGGTGCATACCCAGCATATCGGCAACCTGTCGCAAGCTGAGCCATTCTTCCCCTGATTGCGATGATGCCATAATCTCTTGCTTCCGATCCGATTGTATGACGTCAATCACTATACAATTTCTAATAGTATGGCAGATACTTCATGTTGAATTCTATGAGATTCTTCACAAAGCGTCAAGCGAGGTGTATTTGAGGGGTGTGCGTACGCGGCCAGACCCTTTTGGCGAATGAAAGAAAGGGTACAATGCGGCGGCATGAGCCCGACCAGGGCGACCACAAGGGATCGCCCTAACGCTGCGTCGTTAATGAAGAACCTCTTACGCGAACGGTTGGTTCCACCGTTCACGGTGAGCGACTTCACGCAAAGGCTTCCGCTTCTTCCGGCCCTTGCCGAGAGCTGCGACCGGGTAGCCAAAGGGAATGATCGCAAGGATCTCGATCTCCTCGGGAATACCCAGCACGGGATTAATCTGTTTGAGATTATCGAAGCCTGTCCAGTTTGAGCCGATGCCTTGTGCCCACGCGGTCAGGATCATGGATTGAATGGCCCGACTCGCATCGGAGACCGCAAATGGGCTGTGCTCCATGCCAACCACAATGGCCAGGGGGGCCTGCGCGATATAGGGACCCGTCTGGACGAGTGCGCCAAGCTGGCGCAGCGTCTCCTTGTCCTGTACGATGATGAAATGCCAGGGCTGCCCGTTCGCACTACTCGCAGTCAAGTGTCCCGCTTCGACGATTTGATGGACAAGTTGTTCAGGAACCGGCTTATCTTGAAATTGGCGGACTGCCAGGACCGTACTAACGGCATCAAATACCTCCATAAGGTACCTCTCTTTCTCAGTCTCAATGTTGTATTGCTGCTCCTGTGGAAAATCAGTCGTCGGACTCTCCCGCTACCACATCTACACGTCACGGAATCGATGCTGCAAACGCTCTTGAACGCCTCCAACGATATCGCTCCCAGGCACTAGATGCAGCGGTGTTTGGGATAACTCGACGATGTTGATCCACTATGGCTTTAGCATATCACCTTTTGCATCAGCGACGCTGTGTATGAACCATCAATATGCTTCACAGGGAACCCCGATCCTTTAATCATCTGGGACATCTTCAATCAACGCTGTTACTGGAACCTCAAGTGCTTTTGCTATGCGTTCCAATACAAAGAGGTCTGCGTGACGGCGTGGATCATGCCACAACCGGCGTACGGTACTCAGACCCACATCTGACTTACGCGACAATGTTGAGATATTCAATCCCTTCTGCTCTGCGATCTCTTTAACTTTTAGCCGTACTGCCATGTCTCTACCCTTCTGCTTTTGACGCGATTGTAGCAGAAAGGCTCCTTGACCGAACTTGTCATCTATGATATATCATCCTTAACATATCATAGATGACACAATCAGTGGAAAGGAGTAATGGCACAATGACGTTACAAACCTCGCCAGATGATGCTTGAGAAATTTGGGCAATGACAATGGCACCGGACGCTTGACAAAAACGCCTCACGCATGCGGAAAAAGTCCTACTCGATTGACGGGTGCCAAACAATTGGATATAGAACAGAGAGGAGAGGATATATGTACATTCTCATTTGTTCGTTGTTTGCGGCGAGGGAAAGATGGTGCCCACCTCCAAAGAAAAACGCCCACGTATTGCACGAACCGATGATTGGCAGACGATTAAGCAGCGATCTCTCTGGCCGGAGCAAGTGGCCTATGAGATGATCAGGCCCGTGGTCCTGTTCTCTGAGACCCCTGCGGAGCGAGCGAAAGAAACGGGCGAAGCCAGGCGCTCACTGTATCGCAAGATCGAACAGTTCGAAGAACAGGGGATGGCGAGCCTATTCAAGCCGACGCAAAAGCAGACTGAGGATACACACCGGAGCCTGCCAACGGCCATGCGCCAAGCCATTGCTGATCTCAAAGCCGAATTCTCCTTCCTGCACCTCAGAGAGATTGCCACAGCCTGCTACATTCGGTTCGGAAGGCGTCCATCGCATCATACGATTCAGGCCGTCTTGGCTTCCTCTCCACCTTCCACACGCACGCATCGGCGCTATCCTCTCTGGGCGGAGATCGACGATCCTGCTGAACGCCGCTTGGCTGCCATTCGCCTCCACGCCGATGGACTGCATATCTCAAGTATTGCGCGCTATCTTGAAACC
>CATPCK010000925.1 GCA_955652655.1 uncultured Ktedonobacteraceae bacterium
ATCATAGAAAATGCCATTATCACACAAGAACAAATGGATACAGTAAAGTTCAAACCGACAGAAACAACTTGATAGAAACATCTACAAAACACCTTCTCAAGGCACTTTATCAACATTTTCGTGTAAAAAGAGGGGCGCGTGTTACTTAGTCGCGTCCCCTTTTCCCCTCATCTTGTTTCCGCTTACAGCTTGCCATTTGCAGCTAAACAGCGTCTTTACAGCCGCTCATACCCAATTCATAAACCTACTCATAAAGCGTGTTGAAGTGTCTTGCTCAGTCGCTAAACTGACAGCGTGTTTGACAGCTTAACCGACAAATTCACATGGATGCCATTGAACACATTTGAACAAAAATACGCCTTCTCAAGCGCAATCAGGTACTCAAAGGAAGAGGTAAGAGGCCCCAAAAAGGGCCGTTTGGAAATTGTAAATTTACAAAAAAATAATTCATGTAGATTTCCTGGCTGTTTGTTTTTCTCCTATTCATCCTGGGCAAGCGGAAGCGAGACGAAAAACGTAGAGCCTTTCCCTTCTTCGCTTTCGACCCAAATCTTCCCTTCATGGGCCTGGATGATCTCATGGGAGATGTATAAGCCAATGCCCAGTCCAGGGAAGGTATTATCAGGGGACGAGGTGACCCGGTAGAAGCGTTCAAAAATTCGGCTGTGATGTTCCTTTGGAATGCCAATCCCATAATCACGCACGCTCACCGTCACGATGTCTGATACAGGGCGAATAATTACATCCACGCGTTCGGCCTTTGGTGAGTATTTGATCGCGTTGGTCAGGAGGTTAATAAAGACCTGGGAAAGGCGATCTTGATCGCCAATGATTTTACACTGTGTGTCTCGCGTGAGAGCGATCACATGGTGTGGGCTTGCTTGCTGGATGTCGTTGATAATGTCATGTACCCAGGCATTGAAATCAAAGACCGCTTTGCTATAGGCGATTTTGCCCATCTGCATTTTCGAGACATCGAGGAGGTCTGCAATCAGTTTGGTGAGCCGATTGAGCTGCCCATCCATTTTGGCAAGGGTTTGGGCATGATCCCGCAAGCCTTGTTTTTCAAGTGTGCGTTGCAGCAGCTGGGTGTAGCCTTTCAAGGCGGTCACAGGCGTTCGTAACTCATGGCTGGCGGCTCCAATAAATTCATCCTTGCTTCGTTCTAACTCCTTCCATTCCGTAATATCTCGATTGGCTGCCACAGCACCGATAATGGTGCCATTGGAATCTTTGACCTGGGAGACTGAAGCCATGACACGCGCCTGAGTTCCATCTTTGCGCTTATGAATGACCTGGCCCTTCCAGTAGCCCCTGGTTTGCAGGTGCTCTTTCCACTCGTCGGGGGGATTATACGGAAATTCATACCATAAAATATCAGACGCCGCTTTGCCAAGGACTTCTTCTTGCGTCCAACCGTAGAGCGTTTCCGCTGCCTTGTTCCAACTTAGAATGGTGTACTGCGTATCGGTTGCAATCACGGCATCAGAAATGCTTTGGACAACATTGGCGTGGAAGAGCAGTTGTTGTTCGGCTCGCTTGCGTTCAGTGATATCGCTGTAGATAATGGATAAGCCTTCGGGTGAGGGATAGAGATGGAGAGTATACCAGCGTTGACCGGGGGGATAATAGTCTTCAAACGATAGCGACTGCTGCGTGCGCATCGCTTCGTGATACTTCTGATAGAAGAGCGTGCCGACGGCTTCTGGATAGACATCCCAGACACGTTTGCCCAACAGGTCTTCCCGCTTGATACCTGTAAGCTGTTCCGCCTGGTGATTGACGTAGATATATCGCCAATCATGATCTATGGCAACGAAACCACCGGTAATGCGCTCAAGAATGTTTATAACCTGTGTATCCGAAAGGTGGACCAGGTCTTCCGAGGACTGGTCCCCCTGCTTTTGACCATCACGAGAAGCATCGGGCTTATCCATATAATAGAGCACTCCCTCTAGCATCCTGTAGTGTTACTGTTCACCCGTAGAAGAAAGGAAATATTTTTTCTCTGGGTATCTATACAGTACTACTAACACGATACAACCGTAGCTCTACGATACAGAACCATAAGGAGCCGTCTCATAATACCAGCTACACGATGTCATCCTTGAGACAGGGGGTTATGAACCGAACAGGAAGACCGTGCCCCCCATCATGGCATAGAGCAGGATCAGCAGGAAACCCTCCAGCCATACTAACTCACCATCCTTGGTGATCTCGCCGAACAGGAAGGTGGCTAATCCCAGCACGGCTAACTCGACCACGCTGAAAACCAGGTCCAGGCGTTTGGGCATCACCAGACTGACCAGGACGAGGATAGGTGCCATCAACAGTGCTATCTGGATAGACGACCCGGCAGAAGCGGCCAAAACCATATTGATACGCTTATCGAGTGCCATTGAGATGGTATTAAAGTATTCTGGTAATCCCCCGATCAACGGGATGAAGACGAGGCCTACAAAGGCTGGTTTCCAGTGCAGCGCCTCAGTCACGGGCTCAATCGAACTCACCAGGATCTCTGAAAGCACTGCCACCCCTGCTGTTGCAACTGCAAGCAACAGCAGTGATCGCCAGAGAGGCGTTTTGTGCTCTTGCCGGGGTTTGGCCGGTTGGGACACAGACTTATCAGGAGATGGTGCATGCTCACCAGCATCCTGCGAGAGGTCTCCCTCTTTGAGGGCTACCTGCTCCCCTCCTTGCTGGGAAGGTGTCGTTGCTTGCTGGCCCCCTTCACTGGCTATGATGGCATCGAGCGTTCCATCAATCTGGCGCAACATGCCACTTTTGCCCTTGACAGCACTCGTCGCCAACTGCTGTCGAAAGGCGAGTAAACGAGTAATGGCCGTTGCTGAACGCGCTCCGACCAGGGGACCAGATTCTTCGTCACTACCCTTGTCACCCACATGAAAGACACTGAAGAGGAGTGATGCGAGATAGCCTAACAACAGCAGCACAGCAATGAAATCAGAGAGCGCCACTCCACGCTCGAAGATCTGTGGCTCGTGTAAACGCGTGGCCAGCAGCTCGGCCACAGTTGGCAGCACCAGGCCGCCGATACACAGAGCAAGCAGCGATGCGTAGACGCTTGCTGGCCGTACATCAAAGTGCAGGCGTCCATGTTTGATGCTGCCAACACAAATGGCTACACCCAGCACCAGTAAGGCATTCCCAAGAATTGAACCAATGATGGACGCACTCACAACATCGACTAACCCCTGACTGAGGGCAAAGATGCCGATGATCAGTTCCGTCGCGTTGCCAAAGGTGGCAAAGAGGATCCCGCCGATCTGTTCCCCTGTATGTTCAGCAATACCCTCAATCGATGTGCCAATAAGCGCTGCAAGTGGAAGAATACCCAGGGCCGCCAGCAAAAAGAGCAGAAGGGGTGGTATAGGAAGCAGAGCCAGCAGAGGGGCTGCAACGGAAAAGATGAGCGAGGCATAGAACCAACGAGGCATGAAATATCCTCCCGTCTTTAAGTGTCGTTCGTGACAATCCTATCCCGAAGGAAAAACTTCCTCCACCAGCAACTTATTTCGAGCCCATAACGAACCCTCTTATAGTATCACCAAGCTGCCCAATCTAGATCAGCAAAAGTGCGTAGGTGAATGCAAATGAAGCATGCCCTGAATGACTACGATTTGACAGTTAAACCGCATTTCTCGTACACTTATCTTGTAGAAAGGGTGAACTCTATGCTATAGAGGAAAAGCCATGAGAGTGATACGTTGCCCACATTGCGACGAGCCACTACCCGGATTCGCGAACTTTTGCGCGATCTGTGGTAAGGTGTTGATCCCCACTCCAACAAGTACGACGACAAAGCTCTCCAGGCGACCTCAAGCCCTCAAAGTACCCCATTTTTTTGCGTTAAAAGATGATGCCGAAGAGACTGTGCCTTTTGGAGCAATATCCCGGGCTGCTTCTTCTGAAGAAACGGTAAAGCTCGTACAGGGACCTCCACGATATACCAGGGACAGTACAAAACTGCCAGGATCGATACCCATTGGCTCATTTGAGGATAGAGAGTTCGCCGACAGCAGGCCGAGTGGAAACTGGCATAAAGTGGTAGATTCGCGTCCTCGTACTCCCGCGGTGTCACGACCTTCTATACCTGTACCACGCAAACCTCTGCCCTTGCCACCAGAATATCGTCTAATGACTACACCACCCCAACCTCCGCGAAGGCGGTGGCAGCGCCGGCCCCCGTCGATCTTTTTCTTAGCAAGTATCCTGTTGCTCCTGCTAGCCCTGCTTGGTACTCTTGTGGGGATAACGATGTCACTGGGCCGTGGAGCATTAGCGCAGAAATTGTCCCACACAAACGAGATAGCCCTGCAGGTTACACCTGCCAGCGTGGCACTTGGCAACATAGTTGCTCTACGAGGCTCTTATTTTAGTCCACATGGGCATATCGGGCTGACACGCGATACCAACATTCCCATTATCGATACAGTAGGCAACACGATTATCCAGGCAGATAGTGATGGTTCTTTCACAGATACAGTTAGTGTTGAAGCTGAATGGCAGGCGGGGATACATCTTATACGAGCGGAAGATGCTATAATGCACAGAACAGCGGCCTTTACTGTCGTCGTGATGGGGCATAGCCCTTCTCTGCGTCCTCCCCACCTGCTGCTCTCAAGCCGCACCATCGATCTAGGCTCTGGCGATCAGGCCACTAATAGCACCAAAACCATCACAATGACCAATAGTGGCGGCGGTCAAATCTCCTGGCAGGGCGCAACGACACAATCGTGGCTGCTGCTCAGCCCGAAGAATGGCACTTTTTCCAGCGGACAGAGCATCAAGGTGACGATCGCGGCAGACCGCTCGAATTTGAAGCCGGGGGCCTACGCTGCCGGGGTAATCTTCACGTCCACTGCGGGAGAGGCTAAGCTGCCGGTGAAAATGAAAACAACGCTGCTTCAACCAGGGCACGAGGCAGTTCTGCAACTTACACCAGCAGTATTGTCCTTTACAGGCGTTGATGGCGGCAGTAACCCACCCGCGCAAGTTCTAACCGTGAGCAACCCTGGAGTGCTACCACTGCAATGGAGCGCTTCTAGCAGCAGTAGCTGGCTTGTTATCACTCCGCAGAGTGGCGATGCGGGCAAAGGCGGCAGCCAGTCTGTGGAGATTGGGGTCAACACCGGCGCACAGCTGCCGGGTACATACAGCGGCGTCGTGACATTTAGCGGAATGGGGCCGTCACCGGCCAAGGATAGTCCACAAAGCATCTTTGTCAGTTTAACGGTTATGCCGCAGTGTGCTCTGCAGATAACTCCAGGAGCTCTCTCATTTACTGGCGTCTATCTACAGCCAGGTCCTGCTGCCAAGAACGTCGACCTGGATTTCACCCAGGGTTGTGGCGCACCGCTGCGGTGGAATGCGACTACTACCACAAATAATGGCGGCTACTGGTTACATATCAGCAGCACGAGTGGTAATGCCCCTTCCAGGCCGATGGTAAGCATCAATGAAGCCGGGCTAAAACCCGGTACCTATAGTGGCTTCATCGTTTTCAGCTATCCAGCCGGTACGCAGACTATGCCTGTGACCTTGATGGTAGGTCAACCTACCACGCCGATAATGGCTACCACCCCTGCCTCATTGACATTGAGCGGCATTGCTGGTCAACCAGGTCCCGCGAGACAGAGCATTACTGTCACAAATGCGGGTGGAGGTGCCCTGAACTGGCAGGTGAGCGCTGCCACTAATTTTGGTGGCGCGTGGCTCTCTGTTGATCCCGCTGGCGGCAATCTTGCCTCGCACCAGTCTAAGATGGTGAACCTGACGGTTTCACTGCTCAATGACTTGACCCCCAATACCTATACGGGTATGGTGACTATTACCGGAACGGATGGTTCAAGGCATCCTGTCCTTGGCAGCCCGCAGATCATCCCCATCAATTTCAACGTACTGGCTCCCTGCACGATTACAGGCGCTCCCGGCGCCCTCAATTTTGCAGGAGTGGTAGGTCAACCGAACCCCCTGGCACAGGCGGCGACGATCAGCGCGAACGGTACCTGTACCCACACGTTGAATTGGAGGGCATCCACGGGCAATGCGAGCTGGCTGACCGCAACGCCTTCCTCGGGAAGCGCCAGTATCAAGGCGGCCGCGGCGACAAACATAGGTATTGTGCTCGCGGGTCTGAGTCCAAATACTTATACTGGCCAGGTAACCATCAGGGCGACCGATAGCGTTACCCACCAGTCCGTGGGTACGCCACAGACCATCACAGTGACACTGAATGTACAGCCTCAATGCACACTGCTGGCTGCTTCTGCACCACAGGAGAACTTCAGTAGTGAGGTGGGCAATCCTGGTTCCACCAGTCAGAGCTTTACCATTGGCATCACGGGGGCATGTAAGGGCAATATCACCATTATCCCGACTGTGACACAGCGCTGGCTCACAGTAAAGCCAACGTCGGCGGTTATTACGGGGGGTAATGCGACATTCACCGTAACGGCGACAGCGGCGTCGCTCGGCGTAGGACCACATAAAGACGCCGTCTCCATAGCAGCAGTGGACAGCAACGGAATTACCATCACCGGAAGTCCGCAAACGGTTGCCGTGGCGCTGACGGTACTTGCCGCGCCCTCTCTGGCGGTAAGTCCATCCCCCAATGGGCTGACGATCAATGTCATGAGTGGAACGACGTCTCAGGCTGTGAGTATTACTAATGTAGGAGGTGAGCCACTGAACTGGACGGCGGCACTTGGTGCGCACACGCCCTCCTTTGTCTCGCTTTCGACTGATGCTGGCAGCCATCTATTGGGAGGAGCAAGTGTCTCTGTCAACATTATCGTCAATGCAACGGGAGTGCCAGGTGGAACATCGTACACAACCAGCGTAACGGTCAGTGCCATCGATCCTATTACGGGCAATGTTGTTGCTAGCAGCCCGGCTACCATCCCGATCACGATCAACATAGCGCCACCGGCTATGCGACTCGATAAGGGGGCACTGGAGTACACGACTTCTGCCGGTGTCAATCCACAGGCACAGGTGGTAAACCTCACGAATAGTGGTGGTGATGGATTGTCGTGGAAAGCGGATTCCCCCTCACAATCCTGGTTGACGTTGGGACTGACGCAGGGCAGCGATAATTCCCAACAGACCTCGACCATTCCCTTCAATGTCGATGTTGGAGGCATGAGCAAGGGATCGTATACAGCAACGGTGGTGATTACTCCTTCTGCTGGAGCGGCGCAGACGCTTACGGTAACATTGACGATAACCTAAAGGAACCTTACAAGCCCATCAACTTCTTTGCAAGCTGTAGTTGTTGGGCATCATGCTCCCAATCTTCTTTGTCGCCGGCACCTGTCTTGATCGGCGTTTCCAGCAGAACTGCCGCGTGTTGCAGGCGAGGGTCGCGCAGCAGGGTACAAAGACCCTCTTCTGGAATGATCCCTTCACCTATTCGAGTATGTACATCACGATGGCTTCCCAATGCCATCTTCGTATCGTTGAGGTGGATAACCTTGAGGCGCTCAAGTCCAAAGGCGTCATCACATTGCTGCAGCACCTGCAGGGTTGACGTCGCGCTGGAAATATCGTGTCCTGCCCCCCATAGATGAGCCGTATCGATGCAAATCCCCAGGCGTGTGGTGTATTGCGGAAAAAGATGTAGCACAGTTCCGAGGTGCTCGAAACTATAGCCAAGCGAGCCGCCCGCGCCAACATCGTTTTCTAACAACACCATCACCTCTGGCGGTGTCTCGGGTAGAATGCGTGTGAGTGCCTCAGCAATGCGCGCGAGCCCGGCTTCGACACCGGTACCGCGATGGCTTCCGGTATGAAAGACCACGCTTTTTGCTCCCAGCTGCGCACCGCGCTGGAGCATCGAGCTCAGCAGCACAATAGATTTCTCCCAGATGAACTCGTCTGGTGAGGCGAGATTGATGAGATAAGGTGCGTGTATGACCACCGGATCGAGTTCGAGGTCACGTGCGGCCGTGGCGAATGCCATGCTTGCCGCCAGGTTGTCCGCAGGTGGCCGCCAGCCAGTCGGGTTGCCGGCAAAAATTTGCATGGCGTTACAGCCGATTTGCCGCGCAATCTCCGCTGCCTTAACGGGTCGGGAGTAGGTAGGCATATGGCGGCCAACGCGCCTGCCGGAAAAAGGGTCAGCAGGAGGAAGCGTAGAAGCAGGGGTAAGAGCAGGCTCTATTTCTCTATTGTTTCGCGGGGTTTTCTCTGTATTACTCTGCATATAGAGCCTTTCAAGCCTCTGGCGAAGACTGCGCTGTAGCGTCAGGAGCACCTATGACCCGCGGCAATTGTTCCAGCTTCGTCAAGCCAAATTGCTGTAAGAATTCAGGTGTCGTGCTAAAGAGGCTGGGGCGTCCGACCGTTTGCGCCCGGCCTATCTCGGTGACCATGCCATGTTGTATCAGGCTTGCCAGGGCACGGTCGCTATTCACGCCCCGTATGGCTTCAATCTGCGCGCGTGTCACGGGTTGGCGATAGGCGATGACAGCGAGCGTCTCCATGGCCGCTGAAGTGAGTTTCGCGGACATAGGGAGGCCTAGCAGCGCCGCGATGTAGCGGGCATTCTCAGGCGCGGTGACAAGCTGTACCTGTTCGCCCAAACGTTGCAGCCGTATACCGCGCCCGTGACCTTCCAGGTCATGCTCCAGCGTCTGCAAGCCTTGTGTTAAGCTTTCCTCGTCAATGTCGAGCAACTTGCGCAGTTCGGCGCGTTCCAGAGGTCGGCCAGAGACAAAAAGGATACTCTCAATGGCGGCTGCTATCCCCGTAGCCATCTGCTCATCAGGAGAGAGGGGAGCCCGTGTTTCAACTGGTTGTTGCGTTATCTGTTTCTGCATGGTGAGCCGATTATAACATGCAAAGCAAGATAGACAGAAGGGGTTTTCAGCTACGTCAATCTCCTGAACTTTGATAAGGTCACACTCAAATCTTCTTGCAATACCATACTCAATATGATATATTTCTGTTAGAAAAAATTAGCGAGGGACGGATGCATAACCCTATGAAAATTGAGCGATTTACAGATAAGGCACGTGAAGCTATCAGTGAAGCGTCAGAAATAGCCAAACAGCATAATCATGGGCAGATCGAAGTAGAACACTTGCTTGATGCGCTACTCTCTCAAGCTGGTGGGGTGGTTCAGCAGGTCATTCAGAAAGTGGGAGGCAGTGATGCAGCGGCAAAACGTCTCATCGAAAGCGAAATCGAGCGCATGCCGCGCGTCTATGGTGCCAGTGAGCCAGGTATATCGCCGCGTTTGCGCAAGGTATTGGAAGGTGCCTGGCGCGAAATGGGAAATTTCAAGGATGAATACCTGAGTGTCGAGCACTTGCTCCTGGGGATGTTCGAAACAGATTCCGATGCTGTGCAGCGGGCCCTTAGGGCTAGCGGGCTAAGTCGTGACAACGTCCTCAAAGCGCTCACCTCCATTCGAGGCTCGCAGAGGGTGACCGATCAGAATCCTGAGGGGAAATACCAGGCGCTGGAGAAATATGGTCGTAACCTGACTGAACTGGCGGCGCAGGGCAAGCTTGATCCTGTCATCGGTCGCGACGAGGAGATCCGGCGCGTCATCCAGGTATTAAGCCGGCGTACCAAGAATAACCCGGTGTTGATTGGTGAGCCGGGCGTCGGTAAAACCGCTATCGTTGAAGGCTTAGCGCAGCGCATTGTACGTGGCGATGTGCCAAAGACGCTGGCTGATAAGCAGGTTGTCACGCTTGACCTGGGCGCCCTCGTTGCGGGTGCCAAGTTCCGTGGCGAGTTTGAGGAGCGCCTGAAGGCCGTTTTGAAAGAGATAACAAGCGCTGAAGGCGGCATTATCCTCTTTATCGACGAACTGCATACACTGGTGGGAGCCGGGGCCGCGGAAGGCGCCATGGACGCCTCCAATATGTTGAAGCCGATGCTGGCGCGCGGAGAACTTCACTGCATTGGTGCGACCACGCTGGATGAATATCGCAAGCATATCGAGAAGGATGCCGCGCTGGAGCGGCGCTTCCAGCCGGTACTGGTCGATCAACCCTCGGTCGAGGATACCATCAGCATCCTGCGAGGCTTAAAACAGCGCTACGAGGTGCATCATGGCGTACGCATCCAGGATAGCGCGCTGGTTGCCGCGGCCATGCTCTCCAACCGCTACATTACGGATCGTTTTCTGCCTGATAAGGCCATTGACCTGGTCGATGAAGCCGCCAGCCATCGCCGTGTGGAGTTAGATAGTACTCCCACTGAGATCGACGCCCTGGATCGCCGTATTCGCCAGTTGCAGGTGGAGCAGGAAGCACTAAAAAAGGAGACCGACGCGGCCAGCCGCGAGCGACGGAGCCGCGTAGAGCAGGAGATTGCTAACCTTAGCGAGCAGCTGCATTCCCTCAGGCTCTCGCTCGAGAGTGAGCGCGAGCCGGTGGACACCATTCGCCGGCTCAAGAAGGAACTTGAAGAGGCACAGGTCGAACTGGAGAAGGCGGAGCGCGAATATAACCTGGAAGTGATGGCGCGGCTGCGCTATGGTACTATTCCAGAACTCGAGCGGCGCATCGCCGATATGGAGTCAAAACTGGTCAATCTACAGAGCGCGCGCATGCTTAAAGAAGAGGTAGACTCGGAAGATATCGCGGAGATCGTCTCCAAGTGGACGCATATACCGGTCTCCAAACTGATGGAGGCCGAGGTACAGAAATTGCTCTCCATGGAGGATAACCTGCGGCAGCGCGTGGTTGGACAGGAGATGGTCCTGCAGGTGGTCTCTGATGCCATTCGCCGTTCTCGCGCCGGTCTACAGGACCCACATCGTCCGCTGGCCAGCTTCCTCTTTTTAGGCCCGACAGGAGTTGGTAAGACCGAACTGGCGCGCGCGCTGGCGGAGTTCCTATTTGATAACGAGCAGGCGATGGTACGCATCGATATGTCCGAATACATGGAGAAACACAGCGTCTCGCGCCTCATTGGTGCGCCTCCGGGCTATGTTGGCTATGATGAAGGTGGACAGTTGACCGAAGCTGTGCGGCGGCATCCCTACAGCGTGATCTTGCTGGATGAGATCGAGAAAGCCGCGCCCGAGGTCTTCAACGTCCTGTTGCAGTTGCTCGATGATGGCCGCCTGACGGATGGACAGGGGCGAACTGTCGATTTCAAAAATACGGTGATTATCATGACCAGCAACGTTGGCAATCTCTGGCTGCACGAGTACGATGGCATGGATGAGGATGAGATACAGCGCACGGTGCGGCAGCGACTGCGCGAAGAGGGCTTCCGCCCAGAATTTATCAACCGCATCGATGAAGTGATCATTTTCCATAAGATTACGCGTGAACAGATGAAGAATATCGTGGACATCCAGGTCAACCGTCTCCGCCCTCGCCTGGACGAACGCCATATCACTCTCCACCTGAGTGACGCAGCGAAGAATCTGCTGGCCAACGAAGGCTACGACCCGCAGTTTGGAGCGCGCCCTCTTAAACGGGTTATCCAGAAAGAGGTCGAGAACCGTATCGCCCGCGGCATCCTCGATGGCTCCATTCGCGATGGCTCAGTGGTAGAGCTTGATACGCAGGATGGTAAATTGGTGATGGAAGTGGAGAAATAACAGAATGGAGAGCTTCGATGCAATCCAATAATGATAGATCAACAGAACCCACTGCTCACGAGCAACTGATACAGATGCTTAGCGCTATTCTGTTGCAGCTCAATGCACTGCAGACGATGGTGCGTAACGAGACAATACCTCCCATGCCTTTAGACCTCAACACTCTCTATAACGGGCTGACCACTATCGAACAGATGACGAGAGAGGCTATTTACGAGATTCGCAGCGCCAGTGATGACGATCAACCCCTGGCAGAGCTGGTGGGGGTGACGCTGGTTGAAGCATTGTCACGCGTTATAGAGGAGACAGCGGAGTCGTTGGGACTTTCAAGCCGGGTGGCTTTCTCCGGTGAAGAGCTCACCTTACCCAGCTATACCGCGCGTGTCCTGTATCGCATTGCGCAGGAGGCGCTCTACCAGGTGCATATGCATAGCAATACACGCAAATTGCGCTTTACCTTCAGCTATGGACGTGACGAAGTACAGATGAGCATCGAAGACGATGGGATACTGTCCATTGCGGAGGAAGAAATCCCACTTCCCCACTTTAAAGGAAATGGAACGCAAGCAAGCAACGAGGAAGAAGTGCCTCTGCCTCATTTTAAGGAAGAAGGGCAGAGCGCCAGCCTGTCGCGCCCATACAGTGTGCTGCGACACCGTATAGAGCATCTCGGCGGCTCTCTTGAAGTCATCTCTCATATTGAGCAGGGGACACGTGTCCTGGCCCGCGTCCCCTATACCGTACCGGCTACAATAGCCCAATCTACTGTGCCCAGCCTGGCAAGCGGCGCCCCCATCTCTTCAACAAACGAAACATCCACAACCGCAAAGGTACGTGTTCTTGTCGTGGACAGCCACGCGGTCTCACGCGCTGGCTTGCGCCATTTGCTGGAGAGCTATGTAGACCTGCAGGTGATTGGCGAAGCTGCGGATGGTGTGCAGGCTGTGAGTGAAACAGTAGAACTGGGGCCGCAGGTTGTGCTCATGGATGCGCAACTGCCCAATAATCAGAGCATAAAAGCGCTAAAACAGATCAAACAGCTCAACCTTGATACGCGAGTGCTGTTGTTATCGGCACAGGAGCGCGAGGAATACCTGTATGAGACATTACGCGCAGGGGCAGATGGCTATGTGCTCAAGGATATAGCACCCGATGAACTTGCCCGGGCTGTGCGCGTAGTAGCAGGTGGAGAGGTACTGGTGCAGCCACAGCTGGCGGGAAGATTACTCTCACGCTTTGGCAAGCAGGGGCGCGGAAATACTCCTTATGAAACACTGACAGCAAGAGAGCAGGAGGTCCTTCAACTGCTGGCACGGGGGCTACGCAACAAAGAGATCGCGGCCCGCCTCATTGTAAGCGAACGCACGGTGAACTTTCACCTGGCGAATATCTACCAGAAACTCAACGTCTCCGGTCGTACCGAAGCGCTGAGCAAGGCACTTGAGCAGGGGTTGATCACGGCATAAGCAGGACGGAGAGCGACGCAAGGGTCAATACCGTTCAATTACGTGCAATGGGGAGAAACGTGTAGGGGTGCAATTCATTGCGCCCTGTGGGATGCATCAACTCCCCAGGCGGACGCAATGAATTGCACCCCTACAAATTACGCCTGGATGATACCGGCGTGCCAGACATCAAT
>CATPCK010000926.1 GCA_955652655.1 uncultured Ktedonobacteraceae bacterium
AGGCTTAATGACTGCACCAACAATATCATCATGAAATGCCGGCCTATCAAAATGATGTGCTATCCAGCGAGCAAACCTTTCCTGGGTGGCATCATCAGCCGCACCTTGCTCTGGCGTGAAGTTCACAAGTACCGGTTTCTCGATGAGAGTCATCACTAAAGACTCAGCAACTAGTCCTCGATTGCGATCCAGGAGGAAGTAGCGTGTACTATTGCTATCTGCATACCGTAGAATATTACTGTTTTCAGTAGTAAAGGCTCGCACAGCAATAATGTTTGGTTCCTCGCTTAAACTACGAACAATGTCACAATCTTGACTGGCTATCACCAGGTAATCCTCCTTGCGAGTAATGCCCGAAGCAATGCTAATGCCTTGCAGAGGTAAACCTGTTACAGCAGTGATATCTTTCTGCTCAGTATGACGCTTTGAAGCGACCTTTGCAACTTTGCTAAGGGGTTCATCGCTTCGATAGATTACACTCCAAGGAAGGGGAGGCAACAAGACTCCCTGACGCCAGCCAGAATTATAAAGTTGCTCTCCAAGCATATTATCAGCCATTATTTACTCCAAAACCAAACCCCAAGCTACGAACGCTTCATCATCCTCATCAGTGTTCTCAGATGATACAATTTGATTAGATTGAGCTCGCGGACTAAGCCGATCAAGAGCGAGGTCAAGCTCAGCGTCTGACAGACGAGGAGCTCCCCAGTTAAACTTAACAGTAGGGCGAATCCAACCAGGCAGGCCACTTAAATCGCGAGCAACATTAGACACATTATCTGTATCTATATGATCAGAAAGCGGACGTAACGCAAGACCAATCACAACATCATTCTTATCAGCAATAAGTAGATCAATAGGCCTTCCAGCTGGATCAGATGTTTCTAGAAATTCCTTAAGATTGGAACCACGTATATCGCTTATGGTACGAAAAGTATCAAGTAATTCAGTAAGACGGCTGGAGTGCTCATCACTTACACCCTTACCATCAAGCCACTTATAATAAGCGTTACGGCTTACGTGAGCTATAGAGGCCAGTGTCTCAATGGATAGACCACTCATATCTCTTAAGGTATGAGGTATACTATCACGCTCAATCTTATCATCCGCATGCTTTACAATCTCTGGTAAAACAGGAGTTTCAAGGCCAAAAGGTGTCCGGTAATAAATTGTGCGTAAATCAATGAATCCGTCAGGAAGAGTAGCTACAAAATCAATCTCACTTTGTACTGGTTGCTGCTCAACCAGAGGAACAGGGTAGCCTGCAGTAGGCACGAGAAAGAGAGATGCCATACTAATTCCAAGGGCAAGATTGCGCAATGGGTCAACCCACTCGCGTACAGTAGGAGTATATGTACTCATGCTTCTCCTCTCATATACTGGTAAAGCTCACCATCACCAATTGACCAACGAAAAACGCGATAAAGGATGTCATTATACTTACGCAATTGTTCGATGGGTGCCTCCACATCAAACTTAGTAGGTGTCTCATCATAGTAATCGAGATCAAGAAGATAAAAAAGGCCCGTCTTTGCTGGATGGCTCAAAGTAGGAGTGATTGTAGTGCCTCGGAGATGACCGTGGCGAACAAGCAAATGACCATCTGCACGTCTGGTAAGCACCTCTCCAATAGTCTGTTCAACTCTACCACCAAGTATTCCTTGCGCAGCTAAGCCAAGCAGGTTGGGATTGAGAAAACGCATCCATGCATCATAACTATCGCCCTTGGGATGGCGAAACTCGTTAATATAACGTAGACCGAAGCGTAGCTGATGACGAGGATTAATATGAGTCTTGATATGATGTAGTACGCTCGCAAAACGAGTTAAGAGCTCATCAGCCTCGGTGTCTCGTGTCTCCAATGAAACAAACTCACTAGAGAGTACAACTGACCAGCGCGAATCAATGCTGCTAAAACGCAACATATTAACTCCGGGAATCTGACCTATACCTTGCGAACCGATAACAATATTCATAGCCTGCTCGGTAGTAACAAGAGGATATTCAGTTGCAAGGGCCTCCCTGATTCCTAACATATAAGTATCATCAAAGAAACGTTGAATAGGGGGATATTTAAGCTGCGCTAGACACAATTCTAAGCAAGAATTATTGAAAATCACTTGATCATAATTCGGGAGCAATTCATCTGTTTTATTCATCACATTCTCCTGCTTTGGTTTACATCACAGTTTACATTCTATAAGAAATTATATTGGTTTACATTCTGGTTGTCAATAGATGCATAGCCTGATTCTCCATCCTTCAAGGGGAAACAAGCGACGCGGGCGACCACAAGGGTCCCCACTCCTCTCAACTCCACCCCCGCCCCTACAGGTATACGAGCCTCCACGGGTAGCCGAGTCGAGTCTTTTGGGCGAGGAGTGTTCGTCAGCAATTTGGGCTACTTCAACCAAAATGTACCAGGTACACTAATGACCTTGCCCAAAGGCGGGAGGGCATGCTATACTGTTACCAGTAAAGATTTTTTGTCATACCCAACGGCTGTGATGGCGCACCAGATGAGGTTTCAGACGTTATTGGGACGTCGCCACTGAGTGAGGCTGCAATTGGCGGGAAAAGGAGGTGAGGGAACTATGGACGCTGGCCCTAGTCATAGTAGGCTATGTGTGTTTCGCGTGCCTGCTCACGGGACAGTTCTACTCATCAGCGAGTATGGTCTTTGAGTTGATACCTTTTCGTCGCCTCCTCTGATGGAGCGAGGTCCTTCATCATTTCATTACCTTACTCGACGGGCACACAACGATTTCCCCATGTTGGTTGAGTAAGGAACTTCCCACCTGCCAGTGAGTCCCTGGATGGACGGATACCCTTCGTGGGTTATCCCCCCAAGTAATAGTCCCCTGCATGAATTTCGCATGTAAGATGGTCTGCACGTTGCCATTTTTTGGGCTGCGCAGTACCTTAACATGCCTGTGTTCTTTGTAACTTTCGTTACACGGGAAGACTAGTTATCCACTTATCCACATGTTTGTGGATAAGTCAATGGGCTTTATTACTCTTAATGAAGGTGGTGATGCCAATGATTTTTTTAAGCACATTGCTCCGCCAGAGCATCTATGATATTGAAGGACGACGCCTGGGTGTATTGCGCGATATAAGCGTCACATTACATGAAACCTTTCCGGTTGTAACGGCTCTTGTGGTACGCTCGCCGCTGGGCAACAGCCAGAACGATTTGATTATTCCCTGGTACCAGGTCAATAGCCTTGAAGAGCCTCAAATACATCTTGTGGTTAAGCAACCCCAAATAGCTTCTCATACTCCGCAATCGGATGAATTATTATTAAAACGCGATATTCTAGATAAGCAGATTGTCGATACGCAGGGCTTTCGCGTGGTAAAAGTCAATGATCTAAAACTGGCTCAGATTAAGAAAACGGTGCGGCTTGTGGGCGTCGATATCAGCCTGAGCGGGCTGCTGCGCCGCCTGGGAGTGCTGGCACCGGTAGAGACGCTATCACGTGTATTACCAATTCAACTGAATGACCGAACCATAACCTGGAACTATGTTGAGCCAATTCAAGTGGTCAGGGGTGGAGCAACTACCGGCCAGTTGGTACCGGCGTTTGCCGGCGCCAGTGCCAGTCTGGGCGTGAGCGGCGTAGTTCCCAAGGTACAGCTCAACGTCAGCCAGTCGAAACTGGCTGACCTGCGCCCGGCCGATATCGCCGATATTCTGGAACAGCTCGACGTTGAAGACGCGGGGGCGATGCTCGAACGCCTGGATACCGAGACAGCGGCGGATACTCTTAACGAGGTTGAGCCCGCGCGCCAGTATGAGTTACTGAGCGAACTCGATCCCGAACGCGCATCTGACCTGTTAGAGGTCCTTCCTCCCGATGACGCGGCCGATATCCTGGCGGATCTTCCGGCGGAAGAGGCGGAGCGCCTCTTGAACTTGATGCCCGCCAACGAGTCCCAGCCCATTCGCGATCTCCTGCGTTATGGCGAGGAGACGGCGGGTGGCATCATGACTCCGGAGGTTCTTTCACTCTCGCAGGAACTGACCGCCGAGGAAGCGCTGTCCTACCTGCGCCAGCACTCCGCTCACTTAGAGATGATCTACTACCTCTATGTAGTAGATAGCGACAAGCACCTGGTCGGGGTTGCCTCGCTGCGCGAACTCGTGGTAGCGGAACCAACGACACGCCTGCAGGATTTGATGGATAGGGACGTCATCAAAGTGACGACCGATACAGACCAGGAAGAAGTGGCACGGGTCATCTCAAAATATGACCTGCTCGGCGTGCCGGTCGTGGATAGCGACAATCACCTGGTGGGGTTGGTCACGGTAGACGATGTCATAGATGTGCTTCATGAAGAAGAGGCTGAAGACTTTTCAGAGATGGCCGGCGCCACAGTTGAAGAACTGGAGGATGAAGAGCACTTCTCCTGGCGCGCAGCGCTCAGTCGTGTCACGTGGCTCACGGTAAATGTAGCCGCCGGTTTCGCAATTGCCTTTGTGTTGTACCGGCTTTTTGGCCAGGCTCTTACACTGCATGTCAGTGGAGCACAGGCACTGGGCCTCGTGGGGGCACTGCGTTCTCCCCTCGCATTGAACGGGGTACTCTTCTTGCTGCCTATGCTGCTGCTCAGCAGCGGCAGCGTTGGCTCACAGGCACTTGGGGTCGCGGGTTGGCAGCTGCGTGCAACGGGAGGCAGTGACTTCTGGCGCGGCATCTTCCGCGAGCTGCGCCTGGGCACAGTAGGCGGTGTGGTGTCAAGCATCGTGGTAGGTTGCCTGACGTGGCTGCTCTTCCATTCGCCGCTGCTGGCGGTAGCGATCGGGCTGGGATTTGGTTTTACATTGTTCATCGCGGCAATCTGTGGCCTGTTTCTGCCTAAGCTCTTCCAGCGCCTGCACCTGCGCGGAAGCCTGGTGAGCGCGCCGTTGCTCGATCCCATTATCGCCTTTATCAGTGTGTGCATCTTTTTGGTGGTCGCGCTCTGGCTGATTGGGATGTTCCATGTTTGACAATGCATGGTTATGCATGGGCATTGCAGGAGAATTTTCGTCAAAAACTATTGACGAATCACTTTCGCTTATTGTATACTGCAAGCGTTCCACGAGAGCGCATTCCTCGATAGCTCAACGGTAGAGCGGCCGGCTGTTAACCGGTAGGTTACAGGTTCGAATCCTGTTCGAGGAGCCACAAGCCCGAGAAGAGGAGCACCCCACCCCCAGGTTGACCGCAAGGGTCAACCCTACTATACTGCGGATTAGCCCGGCAAGCTCGTAGAGAGGAGCCGGGCTTGCTCCAGTCCGGGGTGGGGCGGGCACCTCTTCGCTAGACCCTGAACTTCATGTCTATGGAGACGCAATGATGAGTTTTCACAAAATAGTTCGGATACCGGAGCATCCACCGAAGGCCGATCAATCGGCCCCTACGGTTGTAGGGATTATTTTGTGAAATGTCATCATTGCGCCCGCCTGGGGAGTCGACCCCGGCATCCGGGCGCAATTCATTGCGCCCATACAAAATGTATTGACTGCAAGGGTCGCCCGCATTTCTAAATACGCAACCACATTGAAAAGGGCTGGAAATGCTAATCCTTTGCAGGCTTATATCAAGCAAGCGCAAACGACGTGCAAAGTGCAATCCTTATGGAAAATTGTTGTTTGACTTAATGCTTTTCGCATCCAGACAATAATTTTTCGCTGTGTCTCGATAGTTAAGATGCAAAACAGGC
The DNA here is from genome assembly GCA_955652655.1 of uncultured Ktedonobacteraceae bacterium. Classification (GTDB taxonomy): domain Bacteria; phylum Chloroflexota; class Ktedonobacteria; order Ktedonobacterales; family Ktedonobacteraceae; genus UBA11361. Next base: position 5,713 of record CATPCK010000926.1, read on the forward strand.
GCACTCTGACGCAATTCTTTTCGTCGTAGCAAAACGCCCGTTTTTACAGAATGAGAATCGCGAAAACGGCCCTTTTCTCAAAGAGAGCGAAAAATTATTGTCAGAAAATGAAGCCCACTGCAAGGTGACAGATTTCTCAAAAGGATATATGATAATCACAGCCGAAGAAACCTAGCGCCGCTATTCTAGAGACCTCAAAACAAAGGAATACTCCATGATCACATCACTACCTCCAGGACAAACCGTGACACTTCATGACATGCAGATGTACTACGTTGATGCAGGTGAGGGCGAGCCACTGCTCTTGCTGCATGGCTACACCGGCGCGAGTAATGATTGGGCTTTCTGCTTTGACGAGCTCGCCAGCCAGTATCGCCTGATCATACCTGACCTTCGCGGGCATGGACGCTCCACCAATCCATCAGGTGAATATACGCAGCGACAGGCTGCGCGTGACGTGCGGGCTTTGCTCGATCATCTTGGAAGCGGGAGCTTTCAGGGGATTGGCGCGAGTGGCGGGGGAAATATCCTCTTGCACCTGGCGACGCAGCAGCCAGAGCGCGTCGAGGCGATGGTGCTGATGAGCGCCGTCAGCTACTATCCTGAACAGGCGCGCAAGATCATGCGCAGCTACACGCTAGAGCAGGTCTCCGACGAAGAGCGTCAGCGCTTGCAGCAACGCCATCCGCGCGGGGATGAGCAGATTCAGGAGCTTTTCAGGCTGGGACGCGCCTTCGCGGAGCAGTACGATGATATGAACTTCACGCCTCCCTATCTCTCAACGATCACTGCCCGCACGCTTCTTATCTTTGGCGACCGTGACCCGTTCTACCCGGTCTCCTTCGCGCTAGACATGCACCATGCTATTGCGCGCTCTTCTCTCTGGATTGTCCCCAACGGTGGGCATGTTCCTGATCTGAACGCTCCGTTCGTTCCGTCTCTGCTGCCATTTTTGCGCGGAGAATGGAAACGGGAATAGGACGTGGAAAGTTCAACCAGCCTTCTACTTTTCCTGGCACCGGTTTTGTCGTAACACATCTGAGCATGTTGAAATATCTCCTCGACATGAGACAGCCACGAGATATTGTCCTTCTCTATGCAAATAAAACGGCGAATGAAATCGCTTATAAGGACATTTTAAGCGAGGCGCAAACGCAGCTTGGTATCCGGGTGTTCTACACGCTCACCGATACGGAAGCTATTCCGCGAAATTGGCGTGGCCTCATAGGCAGAATACATGAAGGCATGATTCTGAAAGCGATTCCAGACTATCAAGAGCGAACGTATTATGTATCTGGTCCCCCAGACATGGTAAGAGCGTATGAGCACATACTGAAAAATATGGGCGTAAAACATGACCAGATTAAAAAAGACTTTTTTCCTGGGATTGTGTAGCTCTATACTTAAGAATTTCATATGCCGGTTCTTCTGCCAGGGCCGCTTTGGCCTCCACGCTCGTTTCCGGAACGCGACTGTACCAGCGAATCTTGGCCTCATTGTAGGCTTTCATGTTAACCTGACTGTATCCCCCGCTGTCAAAAACGACGAGGGGTTCTTCCTGCCCGGCTGGGTGCTGGCTCGCAGTTGCTCGATCACCTGCGCGACGACCGCGCTGATACTAGCTTTGTCACTGCTGGTGCCATCCAAGGGACGCATGAATAGCGGCACATCCCCATCATGGGTCGTCACCAAGGCTAGCATCCATTGTTTGAGATCGGCACGCTGATCCTGCGAGTAACCGTAGGTGATGGCATTCTGAGCGGGTTCGGCTGCTTCTGGATCCTTCTCATAGGCTCCACTGACCGAAAAGGAGGTCGTGTCTACGTGCAGGCAATGGCTTGCGACCACAAAACGCTGCCTGGCCTGCTGGGCAATCCCGGCAAACAAGGCCGTCGGATCATGCTCGGAGATCCAATCCAGGGTGCGCCCCAAACAGTCATCATGCAGCATATCAGCGCTGATGCCCTCTCCCAACAGATGCTTCACCGGCTTATTGGCAAAAAATTGCGGCACCAGATACAAAACAGGTAGTATCACATAGAGAGCTTTGTAGAAAGCTGGCGATGGCCACTTCTGGCAAGGCAAACGGTTACTTTTTAGCGTATGGACGACTCAAACGTCGCTTCAAGGGCCGTTTCTCTCCAGAAATACCGCTGAAGTCTGACTCTTCCTCTGCTACTTAACGGAAATTCTGTGGGATAAAAATGTCAAGACCCCGAGAGTGGTCCTGAAACAGCGGTGTGGAAAAGCTTTCAGGTGCACGTGGTGCTGTAACCTCTCAGCGTACTCTTCTATGGAGTGACAAAATATCGTGGGCTGGCCTGTTGGCCAATGGGTTCCCTGTCTTCACCGCCGAGCTGCAAAGCGCCGCGTTCACGCTCGGGAACCGCGTTTTCACACCCCACAGGCTGCCCCATGCTCACCGTTCGGAGAAAGGAAGGTATAGCATGCAATCTCCGAGCAATCACCTACGCGCACTCGTCAAGCGAATCGTGACCTTCGGGATGCTTTCCGTAGTCTGCTTCACCGCTGCTGTTGCGACCGGTCTAGCAGGAGGCACAGCCGCCCACGCAAACACTCAGACGTACACGATCACCGACCTGGGCACACTCGGCTATAATACGACGTTCGGCTACGGTATTAACGCCAACGGCCAGATCGTCGGCAGGTCGTATTTGCAACAGACAGTCCCTGCCCAAAGTTGCCCACCTCGTCATATTTGTAGAGTCCACGTCTACCACGCGTTCCTTTACAGCGCGGGCCAGATGACAGACCTTGGCACGCTGGGCGGTACGTTCAGCGAGGCTCGAGCTGTGAATAGTACCGGAGATGTGGCCGGCACTTCCACCCTCTCCGGTACCTCCTTTGCACCCACACACGCCTTTCTTTCCCACAACGGACACATGACCGACCTGGGAACACTTGGAGGGGGGAGCAGCCATGCATACGGCATCAACGACTTCGGAGAAGTTGTGGGCGACTCTTATACCACGAGCAATCTGGACGCGTTCCTCTACAGCGGCGGCAAGATGACGGACCTCGGCGCGCTCGGAGCCTTAGGCAGCTCCGCCAACGGCATCAACAACTCGCACCAGGTGGTGGGCTCCTCTGAGGTTGCGAACGGGAGCGGCATGCACGCCTTCCTGTGGAGCAACGGAACGATGACCGATCTCGGAACCCTGGGAGGCGCTCAGAGCATCGCCTACGCTATCAACAACGTCGGCCAGGTCGTTGGGTACGCCTCGCCCCCGAACAGCTCGGTGCACGCGTTCCTCTACAGTGGCGGGAAGATGAACGACCTCGGGGTCTTCTTCGACTCCAGCGTCGGTGAGGCGATCAACACCTCCGGGGTGGTGGTCGGCACGGCTGACGTGCTGAACAGCAATGGCACCACGGCGTATCATGCCTTCATTTACAGCGGCGGCAAATTGCAGGATCTCAACAATCTGATTCCGTCGGGCTCCGGCTGGGTGCTCACGGAGGCGACCGGCATCAACGATAAGGGACAGATCGTGTGCAACGCTTACAACACCACCACCGGCTACACCCATGCCTTCCTGTTGAACCCAAACTAACTGACGCTCTCACAAGGTCTGGACCTCCCGGGCTCGGCGCAGCCGGCGGTACCAGAGCAGGGCGCAGGCGAGCTGGATGGGGACGAGGGAGTTGCTTGGCTGCTTGTCGTAGCGGATGAGGATCGCCCGGCATTGCTGCAGCCAGGCGAGCGTGCGCTCGACCAAAGAGTAGCGCTACGTAAGCTGTCACCAGGGGCAGAGTAGCGGGCAATACGGGCATCGTTTGTACACTCTTTTTTCTTTGGCTTTTCAGGATGTGCCGATGAAGAGAACCAGACCAACACTGTCAGCACCTAAGGGGGTAGTGGTCTGTTGAGTAAGGCAGATGTGCTGGATGTGCCCGTCTTTCTTATTGGCCAGGGAAAGCGGAGGCCTCTTCCCGCAGCCGTTGCACGTCGCGCATCGGGGGGACGCCGAAGAGGCTTTTATACTCTCGATTGAAGTGGGAGGCGTCCTGGTAGCCCACGCGATAGGCGGCACTGGCCGCGTCGAGGTCTTCGCCCAGCATCAGACGCCGGGCCTCCTGGAGCCGCAGCCGCTTCTGGTATTGCAAGGGGCTCATCGCCGTGACGGCTTTGAAGTGGTGATGCAACCCCGACACGCTCATGTCCAGTTCTCGTGCGAGCTGCTCGATGGGAACTGGCTGGTCGAAGTCTTGGCGGAGTCGCTTGACGGCTCTGGCGATGGAGGGAGTATAGCCCCCCTGAAGAGCAAGGTGACGGAGCCGGCCACCCTGCTCTCCCATCAGAAGTCGGTAGATAATTTCCCGCGTGATCAGCGGCAGGAGGACCCCTGCTTCGGCAGGGGAATCAAGGAGCCTGGTGAGCCGCACGCAGGCGTCCAGCAGGTTTCCATTCAACGGGCTGACGTCGATGGCCCTGACATCAGTATGCTGTCGAGGCTCGGCGTGACCGGCCTGAAGGATGACCGAACTGACAAGGGTGGGGGCAAGTTCCAGGCGGAGGCTGAGGAAGGGCCGCTCCTTCGAGGCTTCCAGGACCTGACCGATGTTGGGCAGATCGACCGTCACCAGCAGATAGTGGAAGGGGTCGTACCGGTAGTGGCTCTCGCCCAGCAGGAACTCCTTGCTCCCCTGGGCAACTACGCACAGGGACGGCTCGACCACGCCATACACCCGCTCCAGAGGCACGGAGTTGTGGTACAGGTGCAGCCCTTGGAGCGGCTGGACGGTCCCATCGAAGCTGATGACTCGCCCGATCCGCTCCACTAGTTCCTCGCGGTAGGCTTGCAACAGCACGCTCTCGCGTTCTGCGAGCTTGTGGATCATCCCATTCATTACAACCTCTTTCCTGGTTTCTGCCTTGCCCATCTGGAAGATGTGCAGAATCAGACAAGCATTTTAGATGATTATTCTACCACCCTGTGCGGAATCTTGTCTATACTAGCACCAGACAGAGAACATGCCTCCCTGCTTTTGCAGGCAAGCTTGGACTTTTCTTCAAGGGAAGATTTCGCTGTGAGAAGACATGAGACCTGCCAGACAGACAATAAGAAGACCCGTATAAATGCTCTCTTGGGTTTTCAATCAACCCACAATAGGAGGTTCAATGACTAATAAGAAAGTTTGGTTTATTACCGGCGCAGGCCGTGGAATGGGCGTACATATCGCCAAGGCTGCTCTGGCCGCCGGGAACGCGGTCGTCGCAACTGGCCGCAACACCGATACTGTCACCAAGGCCGTCGGCTTTGCGGACGACCTGCTGGTTGTCAAGCTCGACGTCACCCGCCCCGAGGATGCCCAGGCAGCGGTGAAGGCAGCCGTCGACCGCTTTGGCCACATCGACGTCCTCGTCAACAACGCAGGCAACTTCTATGCCGGGTTCTTCGAGGAGATCACCCCGCAGGACTTCCGGGCACAGGTCGAGACCCTCCTGTTCGGCCCGCTGAACGTCACCCGCGCCGTGCTGCCCGTCATGCGCGCCCAGCGCTCGGGGCTCGTCGTGACGATCTCCTCGACTGCCGGCATCCGCGGAGGCGAGTTCCTCACCGCCTACGCCGCGTCGAAGTTCGGCGTCGAAGGCTGGATGGAGTCGCTGACCCCCGAGGTCGCGCCCTTCGGCATCCGCACGATGCTCGTCGAGCCCGGCTTCTTCCGTACGGAGCTGCTCACGCCGGAGTCGACGAACTACGCCGAGCCCACGATCGAGGACTACGCCGAGAAGACCAGGCAGACCGTCACTGCGTGGAGCGGCATGAACGGCTTACAGGGAGGGGATCCCGCCAAGCTCGCCAAGGCGCTGGTTCAGCTGGCGAGCCAGGACGAGCCGCCGCAGCGCTGGGCCGCCGGTGCCGACGCCGTCGAAGACCTGGAGCAAAAGGCCCAGCGTTTGCTCGCCCAGGCCGATGCCTACCGGGAACTGTCTTCGTCGCTCGCGCACGACGACACGAACGCCTGACCCAACACGAGCCCGCCGGGCGGGCCGTGAGCCGGCCGCTGCCTCGCGACTTAGCGTGCGATCGCCTGGAACGACAAAACGAATACAAAGGAGCTATCTTATGAAACACGTCTCTCTGGGTGGACTGGACGTCTCCCGCATCGGCCTGGGCGCCATGACGATGGCCGGCGTCTACACCACCGGGGCGGGCCTCGACGACGCCGAGTCGATTCGCGCCATCCACCGTGCGCTGGACCTGGGCGTCACCCACATCGACACCGCCGAGATCTACGGCCCGTTCCACAGCGAGGAGCTGGTCGGGCGGGCGATGAAGGGCCGCCGCGACCAGGTGGTGGTGGCCACGAAGTTCGGCCTCGTCTCGCACTCCGGTGGCGGCCCCGGAGTCACCGACAGCAGCCCGGAAAACGTCCGCGCCGCAGTCGAGGGCTCCCTCAAGCGGCTAGGCACCGACCACATCGACCTGTACTACCAGCACCGGGTCGACCGCAACACTCCCATCGAGGAGACCGTCGGCGCTTTGGCCAGGCTGGTCGCCGAAGGCAAGGTCCGCCACATCGGCCTATCCGAGGCAAGCCCCGACACGATCCGCCGCGCCCACGCCGTGCACCCGGTCGCAGCGCTGCAGACGGAGTACTCCCTGTGGACCCGCGACCCAGAGACCGACCTGCTGCCGTTGCTGCGCGAGCTGGGCATCGGCTTCGTTCCCTACTCCCCGCTCGGTCACGGCTTTCTCACCGGCCAGATCCGCTCCGTTGACGACTTCGCCGACGACGACTGGCGCAAGACCAACCCGCGCTTCATCGGAGAGAACTTCCAGCGCAACCTGCGCATTGTCTGTGAGGTCGAAGCCGTTGCCGCCCAGGTGGGTGCCACACCGGCACAGATTGCTCTGGCCTGGTTGCTCACCCAGGGCGACGACATCGCCCCGATCCCCGGCACAAAGCGAGTCGCCCGCGTCGAGGAGAACACCGCCGCCGACGGCATCGAGCTCAGCGCCGAGCAGATCGAACGGCTGAACAACCTCACTCCGGCTGCCGGGGAACGCCACGACGAAGTGCACATGGCCGCCATCGACCGCTGACCACCCTATGGAGATGAAAAAATTGACGCTGTTCGTGGCTTCGCCAGCGACGCCACGAAGTCGTCGATGGACTTCCAGGCCACGAACAGCGTCAATTTTTTCATCTCCCTCTGCCCTTTGTCTTGTTCAGTTCGGTCACTGGATAGGAAATCGCTCCATTGCCTGGTTAGGGTAGCGCTACCCCCTGAAGCAGTGTGCAGTCGTGGCCGTTCGCGCCCTCGATCTCGGCCCCGAGCGGATCGTCCGAGCGCTCGACGATCAGGCGCTTCCTGGTGCCCGCTTTGGCTCTGTCGGTGGGATGCGGCCCCTTTCTCCGCCGCCGAAGCGAAAGACGAACAGCTATCCGGTCGCGTCAAACTCAAGAAACGAGAGTTGTCGTACAAGAGGGGCTGGCTTACGCCGCTTGCTCCGCTTCTGTTCTGGTCGACGCAAAGAAAGCAGCCATTCTGTGTCTGAAAGCTGCCACAGGTGAAGCTGCGGAAATGCGTCTCGATTCTGCGAGGGTTTTTCACGTCAAGAATGTGCTTGTGATCAGGTTGGAACGTGAGAGAGTAAAGCGAGAGCGCGGTCGCCTGATATTCGATCTTGAGCGATCCCTCGTACACCCACACGGACACATCCTCACCCGAGAGTCCATCTTCTCCAAAGAACCGCCAGTTCCTGAACTTGATAGAGCCGTACTTATCCAAACGGCGAGTAAAGTGGGCGGCATAGAAGATGTGAGAGAGGACCTCTTCCGAGTAGGTTCGTCCCAGCACACCAGGTAGCACCTCTTAGGGGCCGTGCCGCTTTGTACGAGATTGGTGGGGGGAGCATTGGGAATATTGGTCGCATGGAACCACGGGGTTCCATGCATGCGCTCGTCCATGTCAAATTCGCTAATATCGGCATGCCGGTCAAAGTGAATGATGCCAATATTGCCCTCAACAT
>CATPCK010000927.1 GCA_955652655.1 uncultured Ktedonobacteraceae bacterium
GAGTGAAATTGAGCAACAGGTGGTGACTCTGGAACAACAGACGGCGCAACTACGCCAGGCATTGAACGGGTTGGAGGGGGGATACCGCCGCTGCCTGTTAGAGAGTCAGAAGACCCAGGATGCTGTTGACTCCTTATTGGAACAGTTGCGGGAAGAGATGGGAATGACCGATCCCAAAGAACTCGGCAGTTATACTCTCCATACCAGTATTGCTCCTGAAGGGATGGTGCCGCAGAACGGTCAACTCGTCTCTGATGATGCACGGGCGCTATCAGAAGAGGAGGAAGCGTATCTGCGTAGATTGCGACGTCGGGTCGATGGTCTGCGAGGACGCCTCAAGACACTAGGAGGCAGTGATCCAGATGCGCCTCAACAATATGAAGAAACGCGCACGCGTTTTGAGTTTCTCTCATCGCAGATTGCAGATATGGAGCAGGCTACATCCCACCTGCGTTCGATTATAGGACAGCTTGACGTGACAATGGCGCGACAATTTGAAACGACCTTTCAAGCAGTCAATGTTCGTTTCCGTGAGCATTTCATTACACTCTTCAATGGTGGCAATGCACGTCTTGAACTGACCGACATGAGGACAGGCGAAGATGATAACGCTGATGTCGCTCCTTCACATATGCCTACCGGTGTCGAAGTCATTGTGCAACCGCCTGGCAAGAAAGTACAGGATTTATCACTCCTCTCTGGGGGCGAGCGTGCCCTCGTTTCTGCAGCACTCCTTTTTGCGCTACTGGAAATCAACCCCCCTCCATTCTGTTTGCTGGACGAGGTAGATGCCGCTCTTGACGAGTCGAACGTGGCGCGCTTCTGTGATATCTTGAAACGCCTGGCTCAGCATACTCAGTTTATTATGATAACCCATAACCGTGTGACAATGACTTCGGCACAGGTCATCTACGGAGTCTCAATGGGCGGTGATAGTATCTCTCGCTTGCTCTCAATGAAGCTTGAAGAGGCTCCTGTAGCGGGTGATCGTTAAGAAGTCCGCTTTTAGCTACATTTCACGCAATGCTTTCACCAGCGTATCGATCTCTTCCTCAGTGTTGTAAAAACCTGTTGAAACGCGCAAGCATTTCAATGAAGGGATGTTACGGATATAGATGTTGTATTGATCGTGTAGTTGTTGTACAACTTTTTCCTCGTCATGTCCCTCTAATCTAAAAGAAAGCAGGCCGCTCTCTCCTTCCTTTGGCGTGAGCATGACGAGGCCTGGGATGGTTTTAAGAGCTGCATGAGCGTACGTACTCAGCGAAGCAATGCGCTCGAACAACCACGGATAGCCAACAATTTCCTCCAACCATTGGAGAGCAGCAGCCTGTCCCGCTATAGCCGCCGGGTGTCGACCGCCCATTTCGAAACGCTGTGCACTCTCGTTCAAAGCCCAATCTACATCCTCTTCATGCTTCATGGAGGGATAACCTACATAAGTAGACTTGATAGCATTTTGAGCTTCTCGACGGACATATAAAGCTCCGGTGCCATCAGGCCCACAGAGCCATTTCTGCATTGGGATAGCGTAATAATCAGCTCCAAGCGCTTTCACATCAACGGGTATCGCTCCCGCAGATTGGGCCCCGTCAACTAATACAGGGATACCAGATTCGCGGCCCATGTAACAGACCTCGCTCACGTTCACCAGTACTCCCGTGGTCCAGAGGACATGGGAAAGAACAATTAAGCGCGTGCGCGCTGTGACAAGGTCCGCGATCACTTTGAGTGCTGGGCGTTCACCAACCGCACCGAGATCGGCAAAGCGAATCGTAATGCCGTAGCGATCGCGAATCTGGTAGAGTGGTCCGAGTGCGTTATAATGCTCGTGGTTTGTAGTGATGACTTCATCACCAGGTTGCCAGTTAATGCCGTAGCTTATAATATTCATACCCTCACCGGTATTTCCCGTGAGCGCGATTTCGCTTTCATCCGCATTGAGTAAGTGCGCGACCCTCGAACGGGCGTTACCGCGAATGGCGCGGATGGCATCCCATACAGCCATCCCTAAACGTCCATAGATGTACTCATCCTGAAGACGCTCCTGCATGGCTTGTAAAGCGCTGCTCATGAGAGGACCAAAGGTTCCTGCATTAAAATAGAGCCGCGATGTGGCGGCAGGCATTTCCTGGCGGATAACCCGCATATGTGTGTGATCTACATGGTCGTGCAAAGCAAGACTCCTTTGTGTGTTCTGGTAGAATTTGTCGCCATATGTTAGCATGGAGCAGTGGACTATCCACTGCTTGCTAAACATACTAGCAGTATATCTTATCGAAAGGCCTTGAGTACACTTTCATGCGCATAAGAAATTTCCGTCAGTCAGATATCCCTATCCTGATTGATCTACAACAACTGGCGGCCGAAACAGATGGTTTGGCAGTGGAAGATATGATTGATTTCGCGGCCTGGTCAACGTATCCCGAACTGATTGGGGATTACACTGTGTTTGTCATTACAGATGACGATGAGACCAACGAGTGGGGTCAGGCTGGAACACTTGAAGGCGTAGAAGGAGAAGTCGTGGGCTTTACCGCTCTGATTATGCTCAAGGAGGCATATGCCTATCATTTTCTCTGCCAGGGGACGGTCCACCCGCAGCATCGTAAAAGGAATGCTGGTCGTGCTCTATTAATTTGTGCGCTGAACTATGCGCGTATGGTCTCCACGGAATTTGAGTTTGAGGCTGAGCAGTTGGGACAGCCCCTTTATCTCGAGGCACTCCTCCCCCTCAACGACCCGGCTTCGGTCAACCTGGCAAGAAAGTGCGATATGCAGCCGGTGGATGAACCGGTGATGAGAGGTATGAGACTCTATAGACGCGAATTATAGGCCAGGATAGCTTGAACCATTGGGAATGGACCAGTGTTAACTCCTATCGAAAAATTCTTCACGACTCGAAGGATCTGGTTTCTTCGACAAGCGCATAGCAGATAAATACGGATCATACATCGCTAAGAGCTGATTGGCTTCATAAGCAAGGGCACGGTAGTTGATGTGTCCACCCGGTCGGGAACGCTGCATCGTGAAATAGGCCGCTTGCTTCGGATCACCATGCATCCACAGATCTACCCGGTGAGCAAGCGGCAGAAGATTAAGCACGAACGAATAATCGATGGTATCGTGATACGTAGCGGATACTTTCTCAAGAAACTCCTGTAACTTCGTATAATACGAAACCAAATCCCGCTCGTACACTGTTTTATAATCTGCAAATGCTGGTATGCCTGTCAAATATAGAGGCAATCCAAAACCACGAGCCACAATTTGCTCTATCGCACTCTTCCTCAGTCTTTCTCCAAAAACCAAAGGCACTGGAAAAAATCTTCCCCATGCGCGATGGCGATTCAGGTCGCGTAATTCTCCTAAGAAACTCTCAATTACCAGAGTCATGCGTGTTGTGCGTCCAAATCCAGGCAGTTCACAATAGTTGGTATGGCCAGAAAAAATAATAGCACTGATGCCTTTTTTTGTTTCATCATCCTGGTCATGTATCCAATTGAGAAGCTGCTCTCTCTCAAGCCCAGGCCAGAGTAGAAGGATGTATGATGCCGCCAATCTATCACCCTCTGTATACATTGGTTCAATCATGCTCACGCGTTGATCCACGCGTTGCGGGAAGCCCCTGTGAATCGAGACCTGCTGCAGCAAGTCTGTTTGATCCTCAAGGAATTGCTTTAACGCGTGCAAGTTTCTATTAGTAGTAAGCTGGGGTGCAGTATGCCGGATGAGCCCAGGAGCTTCCGCTTTATAGTCAAGTACCTCTTCCTCTTCTGTCGAGGGTGCAAGTAATTTTTCGAGTTGCGCAGCAACTCTCCGATAATAGAGAAGGGGGGAGGCCCGCAGTTCTGCAATAATGCGTGACCAATCGCGAGCTGAAGTCTCAAAGGACATCCCACTCCACTGACCAATGAGTAAAAAGTAACGCACACAATCAAGTACACGGGACAGAAGAGCGCTCTTCTCACCTGGCTTTGTCGTATCTGCCTGGTAGTACTGCTCAAATGCGCGGAGTAACACAGCTTTATGCTTTGCAAACAACTCCAGCGATACGGCTCCGAATGATTGATATTCCTCCTCTAAACGTGCTACATCCTCTTTCGGTAAACACTCAGAAATATAGTGTTTCATTGGGTGGAGGATTGCTTTCCCAAATGATGCTTGATACCGTGTTGATTTTTCTTGTCCGGAATTGAGAGACCCCTCATTGAATAACGCCAAACACAAGTGCATGGGGATCTTTCCCATATCCACAGCCAGTCTCGCCATGTCACCGACTGATGCGTGGCCGTATTCACGAAACATTTCTTCAAGTTTCTGGTCTGGATCGACCCCTTTTTCACCCATATCGTACAAAATCTCCCAGGGCATACCTGCTGCACGTGATTGGCGAGCACCTGCCCATGCCTTATGTGCCGCTGTACGTTTCGTAGGGTTTGCGACTGTAGTGGTGGTGATAGTACCTGTGGTGAGATCTTCTAAACAAATGAGCCGTAAGCCTGTCACATTGGCGGAATAGGTAAACCATCTATAAGAACCGGTAACGAATTCTTTTTCCGGCTGTATTTCTGTTTTTGCTTTCTGGTGAAATTCGTTCATAGGCTCCATTGTGGAATATTCTGTCGGGTACTGTCAACATAGCGTTGGCCCTATTGGAGGGGATGAACGCTTGCGCGATCGCGCAAGCGTTCATGCGGCGCATGAAGTGAAATCCCATGCGCTCAGTGACTGAGTGTTACACATTTCAAATGAGTTGGTGGAAGAGCGTCTCAAAATCGATTACAGGAACCGATGACTCCTTGCCACTAGCTGTCTTCTATTTCCACTAGTCTAGCAGGTTAGAGTTCATTTGGCTACTAGTTCACCGGCAATTGAGAAGGCTCGAGTAAGGCATCTAATGTGGAGCGACGAATCCGATACGCCTGGCGCGTTCCCCGGTGAGGCAAGGTGATTGCCTCCAGGACGCCGTTTTTAATCCAACGTCGTACAGTGGTGTCGTCTACCCGCAACTTTTGAGCAACTTCACGGACTGTGAGCAAATCCGCTTCATCTTGTACCACTTTTTCCTCTTTCCGATCTTTCTACTAGAGTGACTTCAAATTGACGTTTACTTCTACTATGCAATACATACCATCTATTTGACTATAATGACGAACATTCTCTTTTTTAGTAACTCAGTTCTTAAAATTCGTTATTACACTACAAATGTGGATATGGTATTTTGACCATTAGAAGCACGACTTGTCTCATAGTAGAACAACAAGTGCAACGGAATTACAGTTTAATAACTTGCGCTTTTAGCCACCGATCATTGACATACTGCGGTTTGCTCGTTTAAAACGCTTGTCGCCAATGTAATGTTTTAGTTCTTTGTTCCATACAGCGCGACGGATGGTGGCTGCCAGGACATCGTCAGAGGCATCGGAGCGGATGACAGCACGCAGGTCGGTCTCTTCGGTCGCGAAGAGGCAGGTGCGTAATTGGCCGTCAGCAGTCAGGCGGATGCGGTCACAGGTGGCACAGAAGGGTTCACTGACAGGATTGATAAAGCCGACTTCACCAATCCCATCACTAAAGGTGTAGCGACGTGCAGTTTCGGAGGGATCTCCAGTGGTAATTGGAACGAGTGGACC
>CATPCK010000928.1 GCA_955652655.1 uncultured Ktedonobacteraceae bacterium
CAGTAGTCCACTGCGACGCTGCCAGGAGACCGCCGCTCCTCTGGCGCGGCGTTTAGAGTTAACCCCCATCCTCGTTCCAGGAATTAAAGAGATAAAGTTGGGTGACATTCGTCCTTTACCGGATCACAGCGAAGACCTCTCAATCCTGACCCAGGCATTGAAAGAGCGGCAAATCGATATCGTGCGCATTGCAGCTGAAACCGGCCATTGGGACTCCATACCTGATAGCGAACCCTCCAAAGAGTTTCGTAGGCGCGTCGTCGATGCATTCGATGAAATAGCCAGCAAGCACAGAGGAGAGCGGGTCATCGCCTTTGCCCACGGCGGCGTGGTGAACGCCTATGCCGCGGAAGTGCTTGGACTGGAGCGGGACTTTTTCTTTCCCGCCGCCAATACCTCGATTACGGTGATCAAGGTCTTAGGCAAGCACCGCGTGCTCTACGTCCTGAATGACATCGCCCATATCAAAAGACACGTCTAGGCAACCATCCTCCGTTACCGCCTCAACCCTGTAGGGGCGCAATGCATTGCGCCCCTACCATTAACGGCGTGCGAGTGCCCCTTGCGGTGCCGCTATGGGAGTGAAGCAGGCCTTCCTTCTTGGGGATAGAGTGGGGCTTGACACTCACTCCCTCATCCCCTATAACTAGCACTATGAGAACGTTTGAGTATCGCCTTTACATGAATACAGCACAGCACCATCTGCTTATGCAGTGCTTGAGAGAGTCTCGCATGATTTATAATGAGATGCTGGAGACCGTCAAAGCACACTATGCAGAGAAGGGCACCTTCCCCACAAAGTATGATTTGACGGCGCGCTTCAAGGGTCGGGGTGGGGAGCATGTGCCAGCCACAACAGTACAAATGTTGGCTGATCGTCTCTCCCAGTCTCTCCAACGTTTTCTCGCGGCCAAAGAACTGGGTCTTCCTCATGTGGGGTTCCCTCGTTTCAAGAAGCCCAATCGCTGGCACTCCATTCAACTGCGGCAATATGGAACCTCCCGTGATGTGTGGGTGGATGCCGATAGCAAACATCTACATGTGCCTGCCAAACTGGGCAAGCTTCTCAAGATCAAATTGCATCGTCCGATAGAAGGCACGCCCAAGACCGTTCACCTGGTTCATCGAGCCGATGGACATTGGTATGCCCTCATCGTCTGCGAAACTGTGCCACAAACCGAGCACTTCACCTCTGCTTGTTCTCATCCTGACATTGGGATTGATGTCGGCCTCAAATCCTTCCTCACCGACTCTGAGGGACAGACCGTTGAGAACCCGCGTTTCTACCGCACCTCGCAGAACACCTTGAGACGGAAGCAACGCCAATTGTGTCGCCGCAAGAAGGGCAGTCATCGCCGTCGCACGGCGGCTCGCCATGTGGCCAAGACACACCTGAAGATCGCCCGTCAGCGTCGGGATCATCAGTTCAAAGTGGCCAAGCCGTACGCCGAAGGTTATCAGCGCATTGCCGTGGAGGATCTGGCTATCTGTCAGATGGTGATTTTTCACCATCTCGCCAAGAGCATCCTAGACGCCAGTTGTATTGCGTTTCTCGCTATCCTGAGTGACAAGGCTGAGAGAGCTGGGCACGCAGTGATCCGAGTCAATCCGCGCTTCACGAGCCAGAAATGTCACCGCTGTGGGGAAATCGTGCAAAAATCGCTGTCTGTGCGTACCCATCTCTGTCCTTTCTGTGGCTATGTGGCCGACCGTGATGTCAATGCCGCACAAAACATTTTGTCCCTGGCCGGGGCACGGCCATCAGGGACGGCCTCCGCTGGGAGGCCGGTCGAACTGAGAAGCCCTGCGCTTTAGCGCTGGGGAGTTGTCACGATGTGTACCGCTCCAGCATGTTCTGCGCCTGTTGAGCAAGCCGTTGCCAGTACTCTCCAAGTTGCTGGCGCGTCTCTGCGCCTGGCCACGGGGTGAATAGCAGCGCGCCGACAACCCCCGCAATCAGGCCGATACGGAAGAGCGCTTTTGCCCTCGCTCGTTTGCGTTGATAGCTCTCCAGCCGATCCTGGAACGATCCTTGCACATCCTTGACATTCTTGGTGACCTTTATGAGGCTCTTACCCGCCTGTTTCGTGCCCTTATCCAGGACATCTTGCGCTACACCTAAACCACTTTGCACGCTTTCACCAACTGTACCCTGGATGTTTTTCAAGTTCTTCTGGGCTTTTTTCAGGTTTTTATTGGCACGTTTGACGTTCCGGCCCATCACGACCTGTGCTGCGCCTAGCCCGGCTCCTATCAGATCTTGCGCAACGGGTAAAGCGGATTGAACCTTATCCTGGGCACTGTCCTGGACACGGCCCATTTTCTTCTGCGCTTTACTAAGACTCTTTTGCGCTTTATCAAGGCTCTTTCCACTCTGTTTTTTCCCAAGCTTCAATTGCTCTTGCGCAACGTCTAAGCCTGTATTCAGCAAATCTTGTGTTTTCGACAGCCCGGATTGGAGAGTGGCAACCGCTGTTTGAGCCACACCACTGGCCTGTTCCTTAACATCTCTTGCCGTATAACCGTTATATGTATCAGAGTTGTTCCTGGTCATCGTACACTTCTCCTTCTCTTTTTCCCTAGATATCACGTTACTATTAGCTGACAACTACTGTAAAGCACGCTTCAACGTGGCCCCAGGTTTCAGAATACATCCATTTACTGCCTGATACCTGCATCCCAGAGCCATTTAAGAGGCAGTGATGTCCCCCTCACTGCTTCCTCAACTTTTATAGCCTGCTCAGACGTGCTATAATAGAGGATATGAGGAGACAAACACAACCCATCATATACTATCTACGCACAACTGTCGAACGCTACCTGCTTGCCGCCGGGTAGCGGTATATCCTCATGCCTCCACACGTTTTACTCAAGAAGTAATGCAA